>JAGVYD010000015.1 GCA_018303405.1 Candidatus Woesearchaeota archaeon
CAAAAATACACTTTTGAAGAATACCAAAGTGTAAGGAATCAGAGTCGGCTTACAGATTTCAACTAAACGCTGTGGGCTTCAGCCCACGGTAGTTTACAAGCAAAACAATAATCAATATGGTAAGGTTTATTCTTTCGATGGTACATATAAAGGGTTGACTTAGTTTCTTTACCAAATTCATCTTTAGTATGTTGATGATATGTACTAAAAACATGTTTATTTTTGAGAATTGAGATTGTATCTCCAAGAGTTCCACACAAAGGGTAATCTGGTTTTTTATCCCAAATAACATTCCAGTTAAAATCTCCAACTATAATAATCGGTTTCTCCAACAGATTCTTATAATAATTAATCGCAGAATAAACTTGCCCGATGTATCTTTGCTTCACATTTGTTGTATCATTCATTGCCCAAATTGCCAGCAAATTGAATTCAATTTTACCCATAACCTTTATCAAAATTACATATCGAAAAAGAGGATTATATTGAGGGTGAATTTCGAGTTCATAATCCTTGTATGAAAAAATGCCTAACCCTTTATTTTTATTATCACCAAACCATAATTGCTTAGTTGTTTGCTCTCCAAATTTTTCGCATTCTGGAACAACGACTATATCTGGCTGATATTGTTTTATATGCTCGGCTTTATTGCGATAAGCCATTTTACAATTCCAAGTTATAATCCTCATTGTGGTTCTCTGGTTTAACAAAGCATATTCATATTCTTGAAGAATGTCTTTGCATGTTCTATGCTTTCTTTTGCAGGCTCTTTGTTTGCTTGTGGCATTGTTCTATAAGTAAATTCTCCTCGTTTCTTTTTCTCCTCTTTGAAGAGCCCAAGTAGATATTCTGCTCGAACCAAAGCTTCTTGGTATATCTTCAGAAGTTCAACATCAAGTTCTCCGCTTTCAACAAATTTTTTGAATTCTGCGAATGATTTTTTGTGTTCTTCTGGCGCAGAAACTTCAACTCCTTTCTTGGCAAGATATGCTTTCGCACCATAGAATATACTATAATAGCTATGTGCGATGACTGCACTGTAATATGTTTCTGGATCATTGACTTTGAAAGTTTCTTTCTGAATGTTTGGTTCTTCGCTTATCACAAATATTATTTCTGCAAGTTTTATTTCATTTTCAGCCCTATGAATATACAATTTTAAATCCATTGTTTATTCCCTCCTGAATTATTGAATAAAATATCACTGGATTATATATTGCAAGATGTTTGTATGCTATCTGTTTTCCCAAATTTTCATGTTTGTCTTTTAACATCTGGAGCATCTCATCTTTTGTAATAATATGGGCATCTATCTTTAAAATAGATTTGAGCTCAGCAGATTTCATAGATAATTCACAATTCTTTTTGTCTTCCACTGAATTTACGAAGAGTGCAATATCTAAATCGGATTTTTCTTTTTGTTTCCCTTCCGCATATGATCCGAAAATTACAATAGATACAAATTCTATATTTGATAGTTCTTCTCTAATTATTTTTAAACTGCTTTTAACCAGGTTAGAGCGTTTCTCTTTCATAATTATATCAAAATATGAAAAAACCGTGCTATTATCTAAATTTATAGCATATAAAATTATATTTCCAACTTCTCTTTTTCTCACAAGGTCTTCAGTGAGAAATTTTATTATTGCTTTTTGAATTATGGAGTTTGAGTTTTCTTTCGAATAGTCCTTTATTTCTTTATAAGTCAGCTCTTTATACGGTCTTCTCAAGAATGCTTCAAATATTTTTATCTGCTTTGGAGTTAACATTCAAATACCTTTTTTCTAGTATGAACATACCTAAATAGAGGTATTATATAAAGGTTCCGATTGAAAAAAGAAAAAATGCAGGCTAGTTATCCTGCTTTTTGAGTGCAACGCCCTAAGTTTTCTCCTTAGGAAGGGCAGTTTTTACTAGCCGCAACAACGCTTTCTCTACCGTCGCAATTCAGTCACTTTACTGCCTCGGGGCATAATAACGAATTTTAGAAAAAGCGTTTATGCTACTGCTTAGTAGCGAAACATTTATAATGGCGGAAATGTTATTCTATCGTTGTGAAGACAGAAAAATCCGGAACTCCCTGTGATGAATAGTCTCATTTTAATCCTCTTTTTCTAATCTCTTTTCAATCTCTTTTTTTAGTGCATTTATGTGCAGTTCAAACTTTAATTTCAGCATTTTCCAATCTTCATACTTTAATAATTGTCCTCTGTAGTTGATTGCGTTTCTTTTTAGCCTAATGGTTTCAAGGAATTCCCAGCCGAGTTCTAGGTCTGGATGTTTGAAACAGATGTATGCGTTTTTACATTGATGGTTGTCTGCTTCAATTCCTTCAAACAAGAGATATGTTTCAATTAATCCCCTGAGTGATTCATAATGGTCTCGAAAGACAAATGTCCAATCTGTGCTGTCTTTTGGAATATCTTTTGATTTGCTGTTTATGAATTCAAGTCCTTTTTCCGCGACAATTTTTAATGATTTTATAAGTTCAATATCTACATATTTTTCTTTTATGCTTCCAGTGCTCATGCAAAATTTGTAAGTTTTGTCAAGATTGTCAATTGTAAGCTTCATTTATGCAACCTCTGCAAAATCTTGTATCTGTCCCTTTAAGATATATCCATTAACGATGTTCTTTATGAGCCCTGTTTTGACTTCTTTTATCTCTTCTTTATTCTCAAAGATATGCAGCTCAATATTCTTGTGGAGTTTTAGTTCATAAAATTTTTTATCAAAATCCGAAATATCTCCGAAAACAAAAATATCAATATCTGAGTCTTTGTACCAATCACCTTTTATTATGCTGCCAAAAATAATTATTGTTCTGGCTTTTGAAAGGGATAAAAGTTTTGGAATGAGTCCACTTTTGTGAAGTTGCTCCAAGGCATAGATTCTTTTTATTGAATAGTAATTTGAGTTATTACTTCCAACAGTATAATATGGAAATCTATTTTTTTCTTTCACATATTCTAGCAATCCTTCAGAAACATATTTCTTCAGCCATTTGTTTGCTACTAATCTTGCAACTTTTGCAGATTTGACTATCTCTTCAAAGTGCCATTCTTTTAAAGGGCTGTTTTCCAATATTAGTTTCAATATATTTTCTTCTTTGCTCGGGCTTGCCATAAATTAGTATAACTGAGATATACTATTTAAATGTTTCGGTTAAGGTGCCGTCTAATCTGCGGGACTTTTCCCCATTTTTTGCATCTCCATCGCTAACCAGCTCTTTCACCACTTAGTGACCTTGTAGCGCTTTTTTGAAAATCAGTCACAACTACTGCTTAGTAGCGAAACATTTATAACAGCGGGATTAATCCAACCCGTAATGCCATATGAAACTACTATCGGCACTGCCAGTCCGGGCAAGGCCGAAACACTGTCGCAAAAAATCTATCTTTTTACAGACAAGGCTCTTCGTTTTCTTGCGCCTGGCATTGACAGGTACAGGAAATTTGGAAAAGAAGCTGAATTGCAAAGGCTGGAAATGCTGGGCAATCCTGAAATATTTCCTGAACCGGCACGGCCTTTTCTCGCGAAAAATCTTGGCAATGAGTCTTTAAGGGATTACTGGCACGTCATGGCGCAGCAGTCGCTCATAGTCTTGGATTATTTCAATTATGACCATTCAACCAGGAAAATCCAGGAGGCAGCAGGAGAAGTCGGGAGGGCTTTCCATCTTCTAAAGGCAGCTGACATGCGCATTGAAACTTCAGGCGCGGGAAGGATGTCAACGCTCCAGGATATTGTGCAGACGGCCAGTACCCATCCAAGGCACCTGGCCATGCCTATTGACAAATTCATAGCATCAGAATACCAAAGATATGAGCAGGAAATGCCGGAAGTTTCTGTGGCAATCGACGAATTGCACTTAATCCACCTTAAATACATGCTTGCAACATTCAGCAAATCCTCAAGCCTGCCCGAAGACCTGGAAAAAATGGCCTGGCGCGCAAGGTTTGGCAGGAAAGCCGGTGAAATCCAATATCAAATCCTGAAGCATTACGTCCCTTCACTGCCCGAAGCCTCGCGGGAAGTATTTGAAAGCCTCGGCGAAGCAGGCGCAATCAGGGATGACTGGGCAGATTTCCGTGAAGACAGAAAAGAGGGGCATGGCTATAACCATGCAATATCCAAATATATTCTCGGAGCAGATAAGGATGCCAAGGCATTTCAGACCTTTGGCTCACTGGAAAACCTGTCCCAATGGAGAAAGCACGCTGCATTCCTGGCCCTTGCGTGGCTGTACAACAGAAGAAGGAAAATTGGCTTGACAGATGATATTGCTGCTGGAAATTCAGATTCTCAATGGGCAAAATAAGCTTCCTTGAAAGCACCTATGAAGCTTGCGGCAGATGACTCAGAAATTCTCCCTTCCATTGCAGCAGTCCCGAGGCTGGATTTGGCCAGCCTTAAGTCAAGATTTAGCAAGTCCTGTTTCAATTTACGGGCATCTTCCCTTGCGAATTCCTCCTGCTGTGCCATCAGGCCTTTGACTTGTATGTCTTGCCGGGCCAAGTCATATGATAATTTTGTAATTGGATCCATGCTCAATATTGCCCTGACTTCCTGGAGGCTGAATTCCGGCGCCTTGGAAATGTCAACAGCCACTCCAAAATCAATAAGCCTGGCGTCATCCCCTGTTGATGTAATGACGTGGGACTTTGTTGGCAAAACTTGTATAAGCGCATCCGCATAAATCACATCTGCCTTGTGCAAGTCCGCATATTTTTTGCCAATCGCATGGCCTGCTTTCCCTGCCATGCCAGGCTTGGCCCTAAGCACTTCATGCAGTTCAAATCCAGGGACGTAATCCTCAACAAGATAGCCGTCAATGCTTGGATGCTGCGCCGGGCCTGCGCCCAGTATGCTCGCCACTGTTGCGATTTTTGCCTCGTCACTTGACTGGACAGGCTTGATTACTCTTGGCCCATGCCACCCTTTCATGTCATATAACGTGATAAGCCCCCTATTAACGCCTGCCATGATTGGCTCGCTTCCATTCATCTGGCCAGCATCAATCTTTTCCATGATTTCAGGAAAGAAATAGTAAGGCCCAAACTTTTTTACCCTGTCATCATTTAAAATTTTTTGATAAAGCTCGGGATCTGACGTTGCCAATGGTGCCAGCGGAAACCGCAAGTCAAATGGCTTGCCAAATGTTCCCTGTGGCTCGTGCGGGGCTAGGGCAGAATCATCGCCATATTCCTGCTGGCCTTTCCATATCTCCAATGCCTTCACATAAGAACTGTCCATAGTCAAATCTGCAGGGCTGCCTACTTTTATGTTGCCTGACAAGGTCTGCCTGATTCTGCTGATTTCCGCGCCTGAATATTTTATCATATCAATATGCAATGTCGCATCCTTTTTAAAGATTTGTAGTGTAACTACTTTGTGAAAGTGAAAATAGAAGATGAAATAAACAAACCTTTTTTGATAAAAAAGGTTTGACCAAAAAATATGCCCAAAATAAGGACGAAAGCTTACCTTTTTTTGTAAAAAAGGTAAGGCCAAAAAACTACTCTACTCATTCGGCCCCAATCCCTTCCTTTCCCTGATGCGCCTGATAACATCCGGCTGTTTTTCGCCCGGCAGCCTCTCGAATGCCTGGTCTGCAAGCGAGGAAACTCCCTTGCCTTCAGTCGTGCTTCTTAGGTCAGAAGCCCAGCCTATCATTTCCATGACTGGAATCTTGGCCTTGACTGTTACGCCAAAATCATCCATCACAACATCCAAAAGCTGGCCCCTTTTTGAGCTGACAAGCTTTGACACGCTGCCCATGTGCTCCTGCGGCGCCTCAATCAGATGGGTCTGGATTGGCTCGTAGATCACAGGCCCGGCTGTCATCATTGCCGCCCTTATGCCTTCCCTTACTGCAGGATAGACCTGTGCCGGCCCCCTGTGGATGGCGTCTTCGTGCAATGACATATCAGTCAGGATAACCTTGACATTGATGCACGGCTCCCTTGCCTGGGGCCCCCTTTCCATTACATCCTCAAACATGTCCAGGATCATTTCTATGACTTCAATCATGTGGATTTGGCCTTTTGTAGCGTCCATGAACACGCAGCCCCTGAAAATGTCCTTGACCTGGTCTGCCTCTTTTGTGTCCATGCCGGTCTGCATTAATTTTTCCCTGAGGTCAAGGTTTCTCTTCTTGATCCTGCCTTCAGGAACAATATCGTCCCTGATCGCATTGGCCAATGCCTCGTTTATAGGCTCTACCTTGAAGTAGAATTTGTTGTGCTTGTTCGGGGATTTGCCCTCTGCTTCCTGGGACAGCCTGGTTATGGATTCCCTGAACACCACAATGGGCGAAGATGTCTTTATGTCAACGCCTTTTTCAGTCTTAATCCTGTTTTCAATGATTTCAAGATGAAGCTCGCCCATTCCCGACATGAGGTTTTCGCCGGTTTCTTCATTAATCTCAATCTTGATTGACGGGTCTTCCTTGGAAACTTTCCTAAGCACTTCAACTACCTTTGGCAGGTCCTGTGGCTTTGCAGGCTCAACAGCCTTTGTAATGACTGGCTCGAAAATGTGCTTCAGTTCCTGGAATGGCTCTTCAACATCAGATGTTATTGTTTCGCCCGCGCTCCCGACAAGGCCTCCAATAGCAAGGACATTTCCTGCCGGAACTTCCTCTATAAGCTCTGGCTTGATGCCATTGTAGACATAGACAGTCTGGATTCTCTGCCTGCTTTTTGCAAGGTTCAGGTAGACTTCCTGGCCCTGCTTGACCGTGCCGCTGAAAAGCCTGCCTGCGGCGAGCTCCTTCCCGCTCCTCGGGTCGATGACAATCCTTGTGATGACAAATGCGAGCCTGCCTTCCTTGTTGCATGTAATAAGGTCCTTCCCGAATTCAGTTTCAGCATCGCCGTGCCATATCTTGGGAATCCTGTAGACCTGCGCCTGGACCGGGTCAGGATGGTGCTTGATAACCATGTCAAGGATGACTTCGAACAATGGGGCATTTTCCCAAACCCATTTTTTCTGGTCTTCATCATTCATCTGGTAGATTTTCTCAATATCTGCAAATTTCACATTTTTTTTCTGCATGTAAGCAAATGAAAGCGCCCAGTTGTCCCTTGCGCTCCCGAATGCCACGCTTCCCTTGACAATGTCAACTTTCCACGACTGCTTGAACTGCGGCTCTGCCAGTTGCTCGATGAGGTTATTGAATCTCTTAATCAAATCCAGAAACCTTTCCTGGATTTTGTCAGGGGTCAATTTCAGCTCCTTGATAAGCCTGTCAACCTTGTTGATGAAAAGCACTGGCTTGACCCTTTCCCTGATTGCCTGCTTCAGCACTGTTTCTGTCTGCGGCATGATGCCTTCGACTGCGCAGACAAGCACTATAGTCCCGTCAATTGCCCTCATTGCCCTGGTAACGTTTCCGCCAAAGTCAATGTGGCCTGGCGTGTCAATGAGATTGATAAGGTATTCATGGCCGCCGAATTCGTGCACCATGGAAACATTTGCGGCATCAACTGTAAGAAGCCTTTCCTGCTCGTCCTTGTGCTGCCATGTTGCCATGCCTTCTTCAAGGTCGCCCGCATTCTTGGATGCCATGTGGCCTGATGCTGCCAGGAGGTTGTCAGTAAATGCTGTTTTTCCGTGATGAATGTGCGCACTTGTGCAAATGTTCCTGATATTTTTCGGAGCTCCTGCGAGCCTCCTTACCTTGTCAACCATCTTTTCGCCGATTTTTATCACCTTTGCAATTATTCCGTGCCAACGCCCATATTCTCATTCAATGCCAATATTATTATTGCCAATATTATTATTGATTGGTTACCGCTAATGCTCCTGCTGTTTCGTTTCTTTAATGCAAATTAATGCAAATCAGAAACTCACAGGACATGGTCCTCATGCGAAGACCTGTAGCTGTGCAATTCATCATCCTTGAACCACAGGCTGATTTCCTGTGCCGCAGTTTCCGGCTTGTCAGAAGCATGGATCAGGTTTCTGCCGCCCTTTTTATTCGCATCAGCATATGCAAGGCTGAGGTGCGCAAAGTCTCCCCTGATTGTGCCCGGCAAGGCATCATGGGGTGAGGTGGAGCCAACCATTTTCCTGACATTCTGGATCGCATGGACTCCTTCTATTGCCATTGCAACAATGGGGCCCTGGGTCACATAGTCAACTGTGACATCGAAAAATTTCTTGCCCCTATGCGCTTTGTAATGCTCTTCTGCGAACTTCTTGTCTGCCCAGACCATCTTCAAGCCCACTATCTTTAGCCCTGTTTTTTCAAACCTGGCCAAAATTTCTCCGATCAGGCCCCTAAAGACTCCATCTGGCTTGATTAACACCAATGTTCTTTCAATCATGCTTCCACCTTCTTTTGGGTTTATTGGTCCTGCGCTTCTGCTGCTGCGCCGGCCTGCTTGACTTTTGCGTATTCAGCAGTCCATCTTGTGGTTCTTGGATTCCGGCCAAGCTTTATCATATTCTTTTCGCACTTGTTGCTGCAAAAATAAAGCACCTTGGTGTCCTTCTTGACATACATTTTGCCGGTTCCCGGACTGATGTTGTTGTGGCAAAAACTGCATTTTGTCATATTAATCACTTCCCTGATTAGCCATTGCCCCTGCCGCCCTTGGCGAGCTGCCTGGCTTCGAATTCTGTTTCTCTCAGCATCAGAATGTCGCCTATCTGCACAGGCCCCTTGACATTCCTTCTTATGATTTTGTTGGCATCCCTTCCTTCCAGGACTTTGCACCTGACCTGGATAACTTCTCCCCTCATGCCTGTCCTGCCAATGAGCTCTTCAACCCTAGCCGGGAATCCGGGAGTGAACTGGGTTTCGCCCTTCCCGCCTGTTGCGGCTGTTTCTGTGCCTGCTTCGCGGGCTGCTTTTTTCCTTCTTTGGTCCTTGTTGATTTGTCCCATGTGTCACACCATTACTTCTTGAGCTTATTAGCCAATTCTTCTATAAGTCCCTTGGCATCGCCTTCAACTACAATCGCAACGCTGGATGTGGGCAAGTCAAGGCCCGCGGCTGCGCCGAGCTCCTCTCTGCTGCCGACTATTGCACAGACAACTCCCTTTTCCTCTGCGATCAGGGGGATGTGCATAATAATCTCTGGAGGAGAAACATCCTTGGCAATTGCAACCAATTTTGCCTGGCCTTTTTCCAAGGCCTTTGTAACTTCATTTGTACCCTTCCTGAGCTTGCCTGTTGCTTTTGCTGTCTCTATTGCTTCAAAAACCTTTTCCTGCATTTCCTTTGGTAATTCTTCTACCATGTTATTCCACCCCGAGTTAAGACTTTAGGACAAGATAATTAAGAATCTGTCCCTCGTTCAGGCCATTTGGCCGTCATCAGTCACTGGTATCTAAAATGGAAAAATACAGGGTTTATAAATGTTGCGGGAGTGGCAGGCTTTGCCCGAAAACTCGCCTTTCGGCCCGGTTTGGGCATCCGCTCAGCATTGCAGCTTCCCATGCATTGCATTTTTCTCCTCTACAACCCCGAAAAATGCATAATCCCTCCGGGAATGGGCTTCGCAAAATTGATGCCCAAACTCACTTTTCAGACAAAGCCGAAGTGGAATGCCAATTTGGCAAATATTTATTAATTGCCAGCCAGAGCTTGGTGGCACATGCCAGAACCTATAACACACCAAGAAGTTTTGCAGGGCCTTACAATAGACGGCTTTGTCAGCTACCTGAATGACATGCTGCATACAAACGAGGGAACAGTTTTCCTTGGCGAAGCAATGATAGACCCTATGCTGATGCGCAATCTGATTAGGCATGCAACCAGGCATTTACTGGGTGAGCCGATTGTGGTTGCAAAGAGCAAGGGCTTCTACGATATCCGGCAGGAAACCCCTGATTCCGTCAACATGCTTGGCCGCGGCATGCAGGATTCAAGAAGCATAGGGCATATAATTGTGACTCATCATACAGATGAAGTCCTGGGCAGGGGCATTCCTGTTTATGAAAACATTGACATAAGCATCCGTGATTCCCTGCAGCTTAAAGATGGCTCAACACTGTCACCGTCGACAATCAGGGTGTCCGGGATTTATGACTATGGCTGGCATCTTCACAGGGACGATAAAGGCAAGGCAGGGCTGGTCAATCTTCGCATCATGGACACACTAAAGCTTTTTCCAAATGAGATATTCTACAGGGGAGGCTATCCTCTCACTGCAAATTACTGGGAACCCGGCCAGAATGAATAATTTTTTTGCCTTCAGGATGCGCAACATCAGAAAGTGTCCCAGTATTCCTGGAGATGGTCAACCTGTTCCTTTGGCCCCAGCCAGGTAAGCAGTTTTGACCTTTTTTTATGGTCATCTTCCGCACCCCACTCATAAAGCACCTCAATCATGCCCACATCAGGCATGCCAGTCAGCTCAGCTATCTGGCGTATATCTGGCTCGGCCCAGACAACACCGCCTGAATCAAATGCATATGCCGGAAAAATGCCCTCTTTTTCGAGATAGGAAAGTATATTCTGAATGTAGGGGAGATGGTGCTCTATGAGAGAATGGACTGTAGCAGCCCTGGCTTCGCGGATTTGGGAATGGGAATATGACTCATCCATCACTGACAGCTGTTCCAGCCTATCCTGGAGCGATGAATTTTCAGGGACAACTATCTTTACAGGTATTTTTCCATCACCCCTGCCATTGCCCGGCATCTCTATTTTTTCCCTTAGGCCCGGACCCAGCTTTAGCAGGCTTGACGCGCCAAATACCGGTTTCTCTATGGTGTTTGCCATCAATGCCATATAAAATTCCAAGGGCGTTGGCTTTAAAACTTTTGGCGTTAATCATTAGGCTAATAAACCAGGCTGAATATCCAGCGAATATGTCATTTGTCAGAAAATATTATGAGTATTCAACACAGCCAACATTGCCTGTCCAGTCAGCCTACAAGCTGCTTTGGAAACTCTCGACGGAGAATGGCTCAAAGAGGGCAACAGCCTATGCTTATGTCGGCGAAACCAACTACCAGTCACACGCCATCCAGTATGCTTTGCTTACAAGGCAGTGCAACCAGGACGATATTCTGTTAGGCGATATAAATCCGCATACAAGGCAATTTGAGGAATATGACAGGAGAATGCCTGCAAGGGTAAAGCATGATGGCAATGGAAATATAATCGCAATGGATGTTCCAGAGGGCCAGATCCAAAGGCTGAAGACACTGGATCAATTATTGGGCATTGGAAATATTGAAATTGTGCAGCAAATATCTGCAGCATAGCAGAAACAATTTTTCTTGAGACTGGATAATTCGGGCAGAGAAAAAATAAAACAAAATATCTTCCCAAGGAAAATCTGCCTTAAGATATACATTCATGGCCAGGCAGTAATTATTATCCCCATCACGAGCATCACAATCAGGTAATGGAAAGCATTTATCATGAACAGCCTAAGCGGCTTTCCTTCCCACAGCACCATTCCCATCAGGACTGTTGCTATAAACCCAAGCCAGGCCCAGAAAGCGATTTGCATGCCAAGCAAGACTGTGGATGCCCTGGTGTAATAAATGAACAGGGAAAGCATGTATGCCATTACCAATGCGCCGATAAACGCCATGATATAAGACTTGGCCATGCCTTTTTGCTTGTTCTTCTTCAGCTGCTTCGGCGTCAATCCGGCATCCTTTGTCCAGGCACTGCCAAACAAAGGCCCGTACCATATCGATCCTATCACAATATTAGCAATTGCGCAAACCAACACTGCATAGATATTTACAGATCCGCCCATGTTATCCCCCCGCTGCATTGCAATATGCAGCCATTTGACATTCCTTTGCTTTAAGTTTTATATACTTTGTTGTTTTCAACACGCCAGTTTCCAGGGCAAGACTTTTAAATTGAACATTTTTCCATAGCGTCAAGGGGTGTATAATGATGAAAAAAGAAATGATGTTTTTTTGGACAGCCTTTATCGCATTGCTTGTGCTGTTTTTTTCAGGATGCACGGCATCGATTGCGCCAAATCCAGATGACAGCGCACTTGGAGGGGGCACACCTGTTAATCAGGGCCAGGCAGATGCAGCGTCTCCAGATGACGGGACAGCAGATTCTGCAGCACCGGATGCCACTACGCCAGTCAAGCAATTTTCAGTTGAAGCCAAGCAGTTTGAGTTCGTGCCTGGAACACTTATCGTCAATAAAGGCGACTTTGTCAAACTGACAGTCACAAGCACAGATGTTGAGCATGGATTTGCAATCCCCGAGTTCGGCGTGAATGTCAAGCTGCCTCCGAATGAGCCACAGCAGGTTGAATTTATTGCTGACAAGTCCGGCGAGTTCACGATAATGTGCAGCGTCTACTGCGGGTCAGGCCACAGGGAGATGAAGGGACTGCTGATTGTGAATGAATAAAATTTCTTGGAATTTATTTTTTTATTTTAAATTTCTGCCGAATTTTAAGATGCTTTTGCAGTTATTGCTGAAGATATGGGCTTGTAAAAATTGCCGTCAGGCCCTTTTGTGAACCCAAGGCGCCCTGCAGTTCTGTCATACCTTCTTATGGCGAATTCCTTTTCAATCTTATGGCCGCCTGAGGCATGAACCCACATATTGTTTTCTGCTGATTGTATCCCCAAAGTTTCAATGCCTTGCTTAACGGCCCATGCAGTTGTGTAATCGACAAGGAAAGCTTCCCAATCAAGAGGGGCCAGGGCCCAGGAATCTCCAAAAACTTGCCTCCGGGGCGTTCGCATTTCTGCGTACTCAGGCCTTATCCCCTGAATCTGCTTAATAAGCAGGGTTTTGGAATCCGTGAAGTCAAACCCTGCAAGGCCCTGCAATATCTGATCAAAATGCAAGCCAAAGCCAAATTTTCCGTCCAGATACACTTCAAAAATCAAGCCATCCTGATAGCGAGCTCCCCATTCTTTTTCAGGGCCATCGGTTTCTGCATATTCGGGGTTAATGCTACTCAGTTTTCCTATTTGATATCTTGCTTTTGTGGCATTGCGCATTTTATTTTCCGGCTTAACATACTTGGCGAACAAATTGTCATTTTCCAATCCTGCTAGTTCATGGCCAGCAAATTCAAGCATTTTATCGTGGAGAAGCAGCATATATTCCGTATCTGGGCCCGCATTGTAATTTGCTGCTTTTCGTTGCGCCAAAGCAACTGCCCTGACCAGTTCATGCATTTCCAGCCCACCTGAGTCCCTTATGTCTTTTGGAGGTATTCTCAAAACCTCACTGAAAGGCAGATTGTTCACATGCCATGCAACAAAATTGCGACCAAAGGCGCGATAAATTTCCGGCAAGGGCACTGCCCGCAGCATTCCAACAAGCTGATCCTTTCTTTGATATTGGTCCAATCCACTTAGTGAATTGTCCACTGGGGGATTCTTGTGCAAGAAATCCACAATTGCATCTATCGTAATTTCTGGCTTGTGTACTGTTTCTGCAATAACTTCAGGTGCTGCCATGTTGTCGTGCTGTGAATAAATCTTGGCCGCTTTTAAATCTTTGTTTTTTTTGTCACTATTAAGATACGACAAAAATATGAAAATGCAAAGATTTAAATATTCCCGATGCTTGGTAAATTTTCTGATAAAAATGGCACGAGATGGTTTCCTTCATCGAATGGAGAACTGATTCTGTTTCATTTAGTCTTACTGCCAAAAAAATTCTTCCAGAATTCCATTGGTAGCTTGCCTGCTGCCAAAAAACCAAAACAACAATTCTATGTTCCCTGAAAGGGAAAGCAAGCATTATTCGGGCCCGGAAATTCTTTGTTTTTCCGACGGCAAAAATGGCAAAATGAAATAGCGAGAGCTGTGAGTAGAAATCAATCGATAAACCTATAATAAATATGGAGGAATAAAAATGAGAGATGACAAACCTGAAGTTTTTGATAAGGCAGAAGTTCAGTACAATCTGATGATGGGGGTATTGGGCCAAATAAATAGGGAGAACCCCCACTCGTTAATTCCGCTTAGGCTACTTGTCTACGTAAAGGACTATGAAGAACGGCTGAGTTACTGCACCAGCATGGATTTGAGCGATGCGCTGAAGAGGTATTGGAAGGACTTCGATGTGCCAAAAGAGTATAGGTCGCGGCTGGAGGATATCGCTACGATTACCCCGGCTAAGGCAGATCGACTGATGACAAAAATCGAAAAGAACCGGAGAAAATCTGGTTTAGTTTAGGAGGGATGTAAAATGACAAAAGACAAAAGAATAACATACGAAGACTACCAGAAGGGAAGGTTTGTTGGAGAAGGAGTAGGAGCGCCTGAATTTAAGCTGAACATTGCCAAACCAGACCCAATTCAAAATAATTTTCTTCATTGAAGGCAAACTTAAGGCAGCCAAGCTTTTGCTCCAAAAAGAAGGGGTAAAATCGCAGTTTGATATCCCTATTGCCCCAAACAGAATCTCAACCTGCAATGGGATATTCCTAAGGCTAAATGAGGGTGACAAATACGAATGGCTAAAAGTAAACCTGCGGGATAATTCGCCATATTACCTTGTAAAAAGCAAAGAAGGCTTTGCGGTTACAAATGAAGCAGGCGATAAGCTCACGGATTCAGTTGGGCTTTTTAATCCCTACGGGGGCAGCAGGATTTTTACACCGCAGCTTTCAGGGGTTTATGCCGTCTCACTTTTTGGCTGCGAGCTGATTAACCTTGGCACGGATTGCAAGTTCTGCGCATCTCCTGCGTACCAGGGAATGAAGTATTCGCGAACGGAATTTGGTGATGAACTGCGGAGAATCAATGCTGTAAGGCAAATAGATTCTGTTACTGTAAATGCAGGTAGCATTGTAACAAAAAAGGACAGGGGCTATGCCATGATGGCGCCTTATATCCAAATTTTAAAGCAGGAAAGAGTCAAGTCTGTTAATTTGGAACTTATGCCGCCGACATTTCAGGGAAGGGATCTTGATTCTTTTCTGGAAAATGCAAGGGAAGATGGCGTAACCTCCCTTCAATTCAATATTGAGGTATGGGACAAGGATAAGAGATTGCAGATAATGCCATACAAGGGCAAAATCCCAACAGAAGATTATTTAGCCACCATAAACCGAACGGCAGTAATTTTTGGACCAGGAAAAGCGTCTTCTGGGCTAATAGCGTGCCTAAATGATATAGATGAGCTTAGGATTGGGGCCAATGCTATTATTGACGCAGATGGCATACCTACAATTGACATGTTCAGATCGCTATCCGGGACCAAGCTTGCAAACCTAAACCCGACTGTGAACTATAAACCATTATTGGTGCTGGAAAAGGAAATAAATCAGCGCCTGATAGACAGATATGGCACTAATTTTTCCAAGACATTGGAAGGCTGCCTAAAATGCGGAGGATGCAATACATATGGGGAAAACCTTCCAACAGGATTTTAGGAACAATACTTTGCCAGATCTTGATTTTATTTTTTTCTTTTTTCCACAAATTATATAAATTCGCTTAGGGTCGTGATACACAATGAAACTCGAGAATGCGCGCGGGACAAGGGATTACCTCCCGGAGGAGAAGATTGCAAGGGACAGGATAGTTGACACGCTGAGGAATGTTTTTGAGACATTTGGCTATTCCCCTCTGGAAACGCCGGCGCTGGAAAGGTTTGATGTGCTGTCATCAAAATACGCAGGCGGCTCAGAAATCCTGAAGGAGACTTTCAAGCTCATAGACCAGGGAAAAAGGGAACTGGGCATGAGGTATGACCTTACCGTGCCTCTATCGAGAGTGGTTGGCCAGAATCCAAACCTGAAATTCCCGTTTAAACGGTACCAAATTGAAAAAGTGTGGAGGGACGGCCCTGTCGGGCCGGGAAGATACCGTGAATTCCTCCAGGCGGATGTCGATATCATCGGCGTCAAAAATGTCGCAGCAGAGGCAGAGCTGATAGAAATTGCCCTGGTGGCATTTGAAAGGCTCGGGCTGGACATTGTTGTCAAATTCAACAACAGGAAAATACTCAATGCAATACTGGATTTTGCAGGCGTGCCTCAGGAAAAGCATGATGCAACCATCCTGACAATAGACAAGCTTGACAAAATCGGCAAGGATGAGCTGAAAAAGGAGCTCGAACAGGCTGTAAGGCTTGACGAGGGGCAAGTAAAGAAATTGCTGGAGCTCATAATCCAGCCAGGCAAGAATGAGCAGAAGGTTGTTGCGCTTAGGCTGAAGCTAAAGGGGGCCGAGGCTGAAGAGGCAATAAAGGAAATCGAGGATTTGCTTGCAATTGCGGACTTTGAGAATGTGATTTTTGATGTCTCTCTGGCGAGGGGCCTTTCATATTACACCGGGACTGTCTTTGAGGCTGTGCTGAATGACAATAAAATAAAAAGCTCAGTTGCAGGCGGAGGAAGGTATGACAGGATGATAGGGGCCCTGCTCGGCCAGGCCAGGGAATATCCTGCAGTTGGAATCAGTTTCGGCGTTGACAGGATTTTTGCCGCGCTTGACAAAGGAGAAAAGGACAAGACTGTCACAAAAATATTTGTCATTCCAATCAAGACTTACAAGGAATCACTTGAGATAACGAGAAAGCTGAGGGAAGCCGGAATCAAGGCAGACATGGACATGCAGGGCAAAGGGCCTTCGCGGAATCTAGACTATGCAAACTCCCTTGGCATCCCTTATGCCCTGTTTGTCGGCGGGCAGGAAATACAAGAGAAAAAATTCAAGCTAAAGGACATGAAGTCAGGAAAGGAGGAGCTTCTCGGAATAAATGAAGTTATCGATAGGCTAAAATCCTGAAGCAATCATCCTGCTTCGCAGTTTAGAGGAATAACATGGAACTCGCGGTTCTTTATGCCATCCTATTTTTCACTGGAGTTATTTCCAGTTTTGTGGGCACGATTGTTGGCGGTGGTGGGTTGATAAGCCTCCCTATTCTTATCCTGCTCGGCTTGCCGCCGAAGACTGCAGTTGCGACAAATTCATTTGGCTCTCTGGGATTGTCAGCGGGCGCTCTTACAAAATTCTGGTCTTCCGGCAAAATAAACTGGAAATATACCCTGCCTTTTTCAATTATCAGCATCATTGGCGCTTTTTTCGGCGTAAAGCTATTAATATCAGTGAATGAGGAATTATTGCCAAAAATAATCGGAATAATCATCTTGGCTGTAATCCCATTTCTCTACATGAAACCAGACCTGGGAATAAAAAAAAGGCAAACTGGCAAATTCATGAAAATTTTGGGTTATGCAACATACTTTATAATTGCAGTTTACGGCGCCTTTATCAGCGCCGGCGGGGCAATATTCCTTTTTTTCATTCTAATGTATTTTTTTGGCTTCTCATTTATCGAGGGGAATGCAACGGCGAGGATTCCAGCTTTGTTTTCAAAGTCACTGGCAATAATACTTTTTTTCATTGCAGGCTTGATTGATTTCAAGTTCGGGCCTGTTCTTTTTGCAGGCATGCTGGTTGGCGGGTACCTGGGTGCACACACAACACTCAGGCTGGGAGAATCCATTGCCAAGAAAATTTATATGCTGGCGGCACTTGCCCTGGGAATAAAGCTTCTGTTTTTCTGAAGACAGTCCATTCACCGATATATTTATATATATAATTTCTACAGTAACCCTAAATAAAAAGTTTGGTGGGTTATTTGGGAACAAAAAGAGGAAATTCCAAAGTTAATTACATTTTCTTATACACAATATTATTTGCAGGACTACTTTTTTTCCTGAATTCCTCTGAAAGGGCCAATGCCCAATGCACTGCCTGCAACGGTGTAGAAGTATGCGGTGGGTTTAACAGGTGTTGCACGGATATTTTCTCTGACAGCATCTGCCCTGAGGATTTTGGCGATTGGGCCGCAGCCAACTGCGCTTTTGGATGCCAGACTGAAGACATGGACTGCTGCACCGGGCTTGGAATGCAGTGGACAGCTGCAACGGGCTGGCCGGGCAAGAAACTAAGACAGCCATACACCATAGCACCGGTCTTGCCGGTAACAATCAACTATTGCTGTGGAAATGATGCCGGGGAAACTGTAATCTCCTGCCGAAATAATTCAGCATCTTTTCCAATTTGCGCAGATGCGCCATGCATGGATGCGGCTTGCAACTATCTTGCGACAAAGGGATGCTGCGGGGCCACTAATTGCTTTGATTCCAGGCCAGCACCACTGGGTGGAGAGACGTGTGTAGCTGATGGGGGAACCCGCAGTATCGATGGGATACTGGTCATATGCAATGCGGGCGTATGGGAAAAATCTATTGTTTCCTGTGCATCTGGCTCTGATTGCACAAGCGGCCAGGTTTGCATTGATACTGATAATAACGGGATAATCAACGCGGCCAATCAGGGAGAATGCGGCACCTGCGACGGCACGCATGGGGAAATCTGCGGGACAATTGCGCACGGCGACCCGACTTTATCCGGAACAAATTCATGGCATGTATGCAATGGGGCTTCGCCGTACAAATGCTATGACCAAACTGTTAATTTTGCAGCGGTGCCAGCTGATTTGCCATGCTATTCATTTCCAAGCCCATCCGACATGAGCGAGACTTCTTCATCAGCAGGAGGCAGGATGCCTGTAAGTGCAGACCAAACCAGAAATTATGTGCGGTGTGCAGGCGGAAGCGTTTGCAGGGGAACAACTGCTTTGCCGTGGATTGGCGCGGGAAATGCAATTGGCGGAGGCGCATGCGCGAGCATTGACGCTTCAGGCTCATCTGTCGCATTAACTGACCTTAGCGACGCTTCCCCGAATACACTCGCAATTACACATATCCTCCGCATAAGCACAACAGCGTCCCACCTGAATACCCCTAACACTCCCAACTGGAAATTCCTTTTTAGCTGCCTAATAAATCCAGGAATTCCTTATGGCGCCATAACAAGAAGGGCATGCGACCAGGCTGGCAACAACCCACTTGACAATTCGCAATACATGTGGGGCATAGAAGGCTTGGTCGGGCCAGGCATCAGCACACATGCTGATTACTTATTTGAGCCAAGGTGCAATCAAAGCTATATCGGCGCCAGGGCAGTTAGCGGAATTAACACTTATACTACCTGGGGCACTTCAGGAGGCTGGATTACATCAGTAACAGGCAATCCTCCGGGAGGAAATTTCAATGTTGTCTCCTGTGAAACAGACCAGGATGCAAGGGCGGTAGCGAATTTCAACACAAGCAACAACTGCAATGGCGCGCTTGGCCAGGCATGCGACAACTCATATTGCTCAGCCACGCAACACAGCATAGCCTGCCCGACAGACCTTGACAACACCAACCAATGCAGGGCATCTGACAACATTGGATGCTGCGCCAAGGCTGGCAGCTTCTGGCTTAAGGAAGGCGAAGACGGGGCAGTTGGATTTGGCAGCTATGGCGATGGCGCTGGAAACATCATGTATTATCCAAACCCAGACACCGGCACCATAAATGGTGTTGAAGTGGCTGAATGCTGCGGCGATGATGCAAATGAAAATTCCGGGCACACAGAAGCTTATGATAATCCCATGGCATTTGCAGGGGACCTTTGCTGCTCAAGCCCCAACCAATGCCTTGCGCTGGGCAAATGCAATGACAGGTCATCCAATAATGGGCATGAAGCATGCAATTACCTGGGAGATTGCACAGGCGTGAATACCGCAGGAGGGTCATCATGCTTTGACAGCGTTGACAATGACTGCGATGACACCACAGATTTCTGCGATGGGACAAAGATTGTCTGCACAATTAATGGCGGCTTCCCTGGTGACAGGAGGGATGATGACTGCGTGGCCACAATCACCGGGGCAGTCACAGACAGCACATCGGGCCTTCCAATCAATGGGGCAAATGTCAAGGCCATCCAAAGGGGCTCACTCATCTACAGCGGAAATACCTATTCATCACTGGAATGGACTGCGCAGACCAATGCAGCAGGGCAATACACCCTGCGCGTCAATGCAGGGCTGAGCTATGACATAATTGCCAGCGCTGTTGATTATGATTTCATGCAGACATTAAATGTGCCGGCAGGCTTCAGGGAGCCAATAACGCGAAACTTTGTGCTTGATCCGGCAATGACGAGCGAATGCAAGGATGACTGCACGACAATCGGCAGCCCGCTGTGCAATCCAGCGTGCGACAACAGGAATGGGTGCCTGTTCCATGACGCGATTACCAGAAACCTTTGCGACGGCAAGCAGCCAGGGTTTAGGGCTTCCTATTCCCTATCAGAGGATGTCATTTGCTGCGAAGGCGCACCATTTGAAAAGGAATCCATAAGAAAAGTGGAAAACAAGCTGAGCACGAACAAAAAGAATCTTGTAAGGATAACCAAGCCGCTGGTGCTGGACGGCCAGCAGGTCAACATGGTAATTGACATCTTCTCCTGATGACAAGGGGATTGCGAGCTGATTTTGAATTTCCTGCCCGGAGGGCAAGAGCAACCATGGCATTAAAGCACAAGGGATATTTCTACAGCATGGACGCATTCATTGCAATGATAATTGTCGCAGTGGGCGTATTTGTTGTGATGCAGGCGCAGTCAAAGGAGCTTCCGAGGACCAGCGTTTTCCTTCTTGCAGATGACTTGAGCAATTACCTGACTCATACCAAGATTTACGACCTGAATGAGGATTATTACCCAGACAGCATCAAGGCATGGAAGCAAAACCAGACAATAGCCCACATAGACAACACCCTTTTGGAACAGGCAGGGGAGTTTTATGCAAAAGGCAAGCCTGAGCTGGCAAATACATTCCTCAGCAATGTCACAATTGCAACAGCGCAGAGCCAATACAATTTTGAGATTCGGATCGACGATGTTGTAATGTTCAGCTCTTACACCTCAACGCAGGACAATGCAAAAAGCCTGATATCGAGCAAGTCAATCATTTCCGGGGTTATAGACAACAGCAATTTTTGGGGGCCGTACAAGGCTGAAATAAGGGTGTGGCAATGAGCAGCAAAAAGGCCAATAAAGCATTTATCGGGAACAAAGGCATAGGGGGAAAAAGCATCGGGAAAAAAGGGGTTTTTTTCACCTTGACCGCCATACTTATTGTGGGAATAATATTTGCATGGTACTCGAAGACAGAAATTGTGACAGGCGCTGACAAGATAAGCCTGACCCGGCTAAGGGTTGAAAAAACTGATGACATTGTGAGGGACATAAACACAAACTACATGCAAAGAATTAGCAGGGTGGCAAGCTATAATGCACTGAGCGCCATTGCGAATTATGAAATCCAGCAGGAAAAATTCATGACACAGGGCGAGTTTGAATGCGCGCTTAAAACTGTGCCGCTTTATGGAGCCCTGCTGAACGGCACATGGCTTGAACCGTTTGGCGCTGGAAAAGACCTTTATTTTGAAACCAGCCCTGATTTGGCCAGCAACTCCAATACAGGCGGCAATTTCAGGGAGTATTTTGGGGCAGGGGCAGGAGTTGTTTCGACTCTTGCACAGGGATTCCAGCCAACCAGTACCGATTCCCTGCACAATGCAACATTTCGATTTTGCACAGTCTTGCCAGGAAATAAAAAAGTGGTTATCCAAATCAGGGACCAGGAATGCGGAAGGCCTGGCCCGCGCATCCTTGCGGAAGACAGCGTGAATTTTACCACCGTCTGCACACCTGGAAACAGCTTCGATACAAGGACAGTAAAATTTTCAAATAAGCCCGGGCTCATAGCCGGCAGGCAATATTACTTTGTCATGAACTCGTCCAATGGCGTTGTCGGCATCAAGAAAAGCCCAAACCCTTATTTTGAAGGCGACCTTAATGTAACCTACAATACGCCAATCTCATATCCGATTGACGACAAGCTTTCATCGCCTGTCATGAAAAAATCCGGCATTGTTGGCAAAATGGATGAGCTTGTTGGCCTGCTTGATGAGGTTTACCATGTTAACATGTCCTATGATGTCCTGAAGTTTAACCTGTCGCAGAACAATGAGTCCGGCCCCTGGTTTGCAATCCTGGAATTCCACATCAACTACACGATAAATTCATCAACTGCCTATTGGCAGGCAAACAGGTCAGCGTCAACAAAAGTCAGCCTGCTTGGGCTGCCTGACCCATACATCACCATCATGACAAGGCTGGATGGCCTGGATTACCAAAACACCATAACCTATGAGTTTGCCAATGGCAGTGCAGTTGACACCACTTACGCCAATGTCTGGCAATTTTTCAATGTGACAGAATTCCTGAAATACCACCCTTACAACCACGAAACAAGGGCCCCGAGCTATTTCATGAGGTTTTTCAATGACATGACAAGCTCCCTATGCTGCGGAATTGAGTCGCCAATCTGGTTCCAGAACTACATAACCAACATAACTTTTTTTGACTACTGCTTCTGGTCAGGCATTTGCCCGTCAAGCATACCCTTTGGCGAGGTCAGCCTTTATACAGTCAATGGCATAACGAACTCATCTTACATTTTCCTCATTGAGCCATACCATGCTGTAAAGTATAATCTGACCGGATATCTCAGTTTCTATACAGATGAGTCAACAGGGGACCGCATAATCACCTGAGGAGGCTAAACATGGATTTGCTCCAATCCTCCACAGGCTCTGCCCAGAATCTCGCCTTCGGCTCGAGTTTTGGCATCTGTTCGTCTTCAACTCCAGGAAAAATTGCATTTTTCTCTCTGGAACCGCGAAAAATGCTTTATGTAAAGATTGACAAGCCTCACAAAATTGATGCCAAAACCAAGTCTCTGGGCAGAGCCTCCTCCGCAGTAACTTTTATATATGACTGCAGCATATGGAAGGCCAGGAACAGGTTGAATCATATTCAGTGGAGACATATACTGTCAGGGAAAGTTTAGAGCGAAACTATTGTCCGAAACTGAACAAAAAAGAGGTAACCACAGTAACATGGCTGTTCAGCCCGAAACGGTTAAGACAGATGTAGATGCATTGCTTGAGCTTATCCGCCGCAGGAAAGAGATTAGCTTTGAGGAAGCATCCAAGACCTTAGTCCTTCCGCCGCCAACCATAGAGGCATGGGCGACTTTTCTTGAGGAGGAAGGGCTGGTCACAATCAAGTACAAGTTTACCACTCCATTCTTCGTTTACAAGGCTGTGACTGACAAGGACCTTGCAACAGTCACCCCTTATGCAATTGTGGATGATGCCATGAATGTGCACCGCGAATTGTCATTGTACATCAAGGGCAAGGATTTTGCCAGGGCAAGGCAGAAGGCAGGGGAAGTCAGGGACAAGCTCGGATCGCTTCCAGCTTCATTTATGTCAGAGCACAATGACCTGATTAATGGCATTGGCGACACTGAAAAGAAAATGAACGATCTTTTGTTCGAATTCTTCATGAATAAAAATACCAGCGTGGAAAAGGGCAGTGAAATGGAGTACCTGCTTTCAGAGTTCAGCAGGAAGCTCGATGTCCTGAAAAAGCTCGCTGGCCTCGCAACAGAGAGCATGGACCGCAAAAAGGGGACAGAATATGATGAAATGGGGATTGAGCGGCTCAGCGAAAAAAAGGACACCAAGAGGATGATTCTGGGGCTGACTGGCCTGATGTCGAAATATGACGCTGCATGGAAAAATAATGACGTGGGCGCGGCACAGCAGCTTTACATGGACATAAACAGGCATCTGCGTGAGCTGAGGGATGAGGTACAAAAAGAGGCCGGGATTGAGCCTGCTGTGCAGAAGAAATTTGACAGGGGAATCTCATCGGCCGACCAGCTTATTGAAGCCGCGGCAGCTGCCCTGAAGGCAGGGGACACCAAAAAAGTCACTGACAGCCTCATGCGGACTGGCCATGTCCTGCACGAAATCCTTTTTGTCATGCGCACCATCTATGATGAGAAGCAGCTGATTGAGAAAAAGGAGATTTTGCGCAGCGAGGTCGAAAACATTGAGCCGCTGCTGGCCCGCGTTTACTCATACATCAAGGAAGGGAAGCTTGACAGCGCAAAGGACCTGTACAGGGACCTTGAGGAAAAATATGTCATGCTGCCAACTGAGTTCATTGAGAAGAAAAATACCCTGAAAAAAGACCTGATCAAGCTGAACCGGGACCTTGCACTGAGCATAGCTGAAAAATCCAGGATTGAGATGGATGCCAAATCCAGGGTGATAAAAAAGCTGATGAACCAGGCATTGTCGGCATTAACGAGGAATGACATAACGCCAGCAGGCGAAGCATATGACAAGATTGAGCAGGTCTTCAGGGACCTGCCTGACGGGTTTGTGGATGAGCGGACAACGCTCCAGCACACTATCCTTGAACTGCAGAGAAAGCTCATAAACAGGAAGATGGCATTGTACAGCGGCGACCTCAGGCTCAAGACTGAAAGGATAAATGCCTACCTTTCCCATATCTCAAAGCTGATTGAGCAGAAAAAGCCTGATGAGGCCATAGAGGCGTATGAAAAGGTGAGGGAGCTTTTCGGCATGCTTCCCGACGGCTATCTCGAGGAAAAAACAGCGCTGCAAAACAGGATTCTTGCCCTGCACAAGGAAGTCCTTGTCCTGAAAATGACCCTGCAGGTTGATGCGATGAGGGAAAAAAGCGGCCAGATAAACGAGCTGCTGAAAAAGGCCAACCAGCTGGTAAGGCAGAATGACATCAAGGGCGCTAACCAGCTTTTTGACCAGATTGAGGACATCTACATCACATTGCCGGACGGATTCCTTGTAATGAAAACCCAGCTCCAGAACAAGATACTTGCGATTTCAGATGAAATATCGCGCAGGCTGGACAGGATTGCAGCAGCGGAATTCCAGACAAAGCAGGAGCAGCTCAAGGAAAAAGTGAAAAAAGTCAATGCGTATGTGAAGTCCAAGAACCATGACCTTGCCTTTGCGGAATACGAGGAGATTATCAACCTGTACAACCAGTTCCCAACAGGATTTATTGAGCAGCGCACCAAAGTCAGGGCCGAGCTGCTGAACCTTTACAGGATAATAATAGGGAGCACGGACGCGTTCCTGATCAATACACTTGATGACCCGACAAAGAAAAAATACGAGGAAATCCTGAAGCTCCTTGTAAGGATGCACGAGCACATCGACCACAGGGAGTTTGACATGCTTCAAACGCTCTATGACAGGATTGCCGTGCTGTACCAGGACCTTCCTGTTGGCTTTGTGCAGAAAAAAAGCAAGATAGTCTCTGACATAAACATCATGTTCACAAAAATCAGGATGTTCCAGCTTTGCCAGGGCATGCAGGACATGGTCCGTGACAGGGATTTTGCCGGGCTCAGGGACAGGCTCAATGAGATTTACAGCTTATATAACCAGTCGGTAGACCAGAGCTATGAGGATATCGAGCTTTTCAATTTTATCTACAACAAGTATTTCACATACCACAAGATTTTGCTGGAGGAGCAGAGGATTAGGGGCGGCATACTCATGCCCAGGATTCCCGATGAGCTGTTAAGAAGAATGCCGACAGGGGAAGGGGGGCAGATCAGCCAGCTGAGGCAACGGCTCGACAAGGCAGAAGCACATGTTTCAGACCTGAATTTTGATTTTGTCAAGCCATTGAAGGATATTTCACGCATACAATTCAAATGATTTGCGCGTTTTGCGCAAGCACTTTGATTAACTCGGGACCAGGGCGGACGACTCGCCGCAAGATGGGCATAGAGCCGGATTAAAATGGAAAAGGATGAAAGCCTAACAACACTCGATTCATACAAGCTGAATGTCTTTGATACTATTGTGGACATCACAGTATCCCGCAGTTTTTCCGGGTTTTCCTTCTACAACATCACAATCCAAAACATCACGCCGACGACAAATGTGATACTGCAGAAAATCAGGGATGAATTCGTCACAAAGGTAAACCTGGCGGATGTCCAAATCACGGATGAGTCGGGATTTGACGCAATGCGCGGCCAGTTCAAGAAGGAGATCCTGGTCCTGATCAGGAAATACTTTCCAAATGCCAACAGGAAAACAATGGACCTCCTGATGAACCAGATAATCAGGCAGAACATCGGGCTCGGGGACATTGAGATCCTGCTCAAGGATGCCAACCTTGAGGAGATTGCAATCAACACAAGCAAAGAGCCGCTATGGGTTTACCACAAAAAATACGGGTGGCTGAAGACCAACATCCTCATCCCGGAGGAAAACCGAATCAGGCACTATGCAACAATGATTGGAAGGGATGTCGGCAAGGAAATTACCCTGCTTAAGCCCCTCCTGGACGCCCATCTCCTGACTGGCGACAGGGTCAATGCAACACTATACCCTATTTCCACAAAAGGCAACACAATCACCATCAGGAAATTCGCGGAAAAGCCCTGGACAATCACTGACTTCATCAAGTCAAAAACAATTGACTATGAGACCTCTGCGATGATATGGCTGGCTGTGCAGAATGAGCTGTCGCTTTTGATATCCGGGGGCACAGGCTCAGGAAAAACAAGCATGCTGAATGTCTGCAGCGCATTCATCCCCATAAACCAGAGAATCATCTCAATAGAGGACACCCGCGAAATAACCCTGCCAAGCGACCTGCACTGGGTGCCACTGGAAACAAGGCTTCCGAATCCTGAAGGCAAGGGGGAAATCACAATGCTCGACCTTGTTGTCAACAGCCTCAGGATGAGGCCAGACAGGATAATCATGGGCGAAATCAGGAGAAAAAGGGAAGCTGAAGTTCTTTTCGAGGCCATGCACACGGGCCATTCAGTATATGGCACGCTCCACGCAAACAATGTCGAGGAAACTATCCAGAGGCTGACGAACCCGCCGATTGACGTGCCTAAGATGGTCCTGCCTGCCTTGCACATGATTGTCGTGCAGAACAGGAACAGGCGGACCGGGTTCAGGAGGACGCTGCAGCTTGCTGAAATCACAAAAAATGGAGATGCCAGCATCATCAAGCAGCTGGACATGGCAAAGGACCAGCTTGTGGACGTGAACGAGCCGCAGGCAATCATGGACACCATCAAGCTTTACACAGGCATGACAAAGGAGCAGATTGTCGAGGACCTCAGGGAAAAGATGAGCATTCTTAAGTGGATTGTTGAGAAGAATATCAACAATGTGGACAGGGTTGGTGACATTTTCAGGAAGTATTACGCGCGCAGGTCTGTCCAGGGTGATTCTAAATGATCCAGTATTTTGCCGCGCAAATGTTTCCCCATCTTAAAAAAGATTTAAGGGTTGCGCACATAAAGGAAGACCCGAGGGCGTTC
The DNA here is from genome assembly GCA_018303405.1 of Candidatus Woesearchaeota archaeon. Lineage (NCBI taxonomy): Archaea > Nanobdellati > Candidatus Woesearchaeota > Candidatus Woesearchaeota archaeon. The sequence continues at coordinate 27,095 of JAGVYD010000015.1, forward strand.
ATAAAAAAAATGGCCTTGGGATCAACCTACCTCTCCCTGGCACTCTTTGCCATAGTTTTTTTTGCGTTCGGCCGGACAACCCTCCCAAAATACCTGCTGATTGCAATTTTTCCATTCCTGTATTTTGTCTCTTTTTTTTTCATGATGCAGTACCCTCAGGTCGTGAAGAGGAGGAGGCAGAAGGAAATTGACAGGGAAGTGCTTTTTGCAGGTCGCTACCTTCTTGTCAAGATTGAAAGCGGCGTGCCGCTCTTCAATGCCCTGATTGACGGCTCAAAAAGCTACGGGGTCATGGCAAAATACTTCAGGGAAATTGTTGAGGATATCAGGACAGGCGTCCCCATAGAGATAGCCCTGGAAAACAGCAGGGAGTTCAGCTCTTCCAGGCAGTTCAGGAAGATTTTGTCAGAGCTTGTGACCTCGCTCAAGACAGGTGTGGATGTCGGGCAGAGCCTGAAAAGCATCCTGAAGAGCATTTCCAATGAACAGATGATTGAAATCAAGGATTATTCAAAAAAGCTCAACGGCTACATAATGATTTACATGATACTTGCTGTTGTGCTTCCCTCTCTCGGGATGACAATGCTGGTTGTGGTCGCGTCGTTCCTCGCTCTGGAACTTTCCCTGACATTTATTCTGATTGCGGCCGGCATTCTCATCTTTGTACAATTTATTTTCCTGACTTTGTTCAGGTCAATCAGGCCAAATGTGAACATTTAGGCGGATATCAAATCCACTGCAATGGGCAGAAGCATGGTTAGCCATGAAACAAAAAAATGAAAGTGATTAAGAGATGAAAGTGATAAAGAAAATGACAATGATTGAGAAGCGCGTAACTGACGGGCAAGGGATTGCATATGAAATTTGTGCTGCTTGAGGAATTCGGAAAGGCATTTGTGCCGAGGAAGGTGAGGCCCAAGCTAAGGTCTTACCTTCTCAAGGCAGGCGTGGAGGAAACGCCATACAAGCTTTTTGGCGGATTGTTTTACCTTAGCCTTGCAATCACTGCCATAATCTACATTGTCTATGTCCTGCCTTACCTTAACAAGACATTCGGCTCAACCGCAGTCCTAATCTGGACCTTTATTGCCTGGATAACAATACAATTGGCCATTATCGGCGTGATTATGCTTGGCATTTACTCATACCTTGACATGGTCATATTCAACCGCACCAAGAAAATCGAGGAAATCCTGCCCGAGTTCCTGAAATACATAAGCGAAAACCTGAGAGGCGGAATGTCATTCGACCGCGCCCTGTTTTCATCAATAAGGCCCGAGTACGGCATTCTCAGCAATGAAGTCAGCCTAGTTGCCAAGAGGGTAATGTCCGGCGAGGATGTTGAAGACGCGCTTGAGGATTTCATGGACAAGTATGACTCCCCGATGCTGAAAAGGAGCTTCGGCCTTGTGATTGAAGGCATGAAAGGCGGGGCGCCGCTGGCCGATCTCATGGACAGGATACAGGCAGACCTTGTTGAGACCATGGAATTGAAAAGCGAGATGGCCGCAACCAACTCAACTTATGTGATCTTCCTTACATCAATCGTGCTTTTCATTGCGCCCGGCCTCTTCGGGCTGTCATTCAACCTTCTTCTCGTATTCCAGAAAATAGCAGGCACATTGAGCGCTTCAACCGCAGGGTCGCAGTCCAGCCTGCCAATTCGAATCAGCAGCATCCAGGTTGACCCTGAAGGGTTCAAGACATTTTCAATGATAGCGCTGGGGATAATCGCTGTTTTCACGTCAATGATTATCTCAATAATCAGGAAAGGGAATGTGAAGCAGGGAATCAAGTACATCCCTGTATTCGCGGTTGTCAGCATCTCCATGTACATAATCTTCAGACTTATTTTCTTGGCTGTCTTTGGCGGCCTTGTCGGGGTGACTTAAAATAAATCCATCATGGATTGGATGGGCATTGGAGTTGCCTTCACAAAATTCCCCACTCTTTCTTCAGCCTCTGGAACCTTTTTTCCTGGATGGACTGCCTGATATCCCTCATCAAAGCCATGAAAAAATGCACATTGTGGTAGCTCGCAAGGCTGTATGCCAAAAGCTCGTCTGAATTGAACAGGTGGCAGACATAAGCCCTTGAATGATTCATGCAAACCCTGCACTGGCAATTTGGGTCAAGGGGCCCGGGATCAGCTGCAAATTTTCCAGCAGTAATCTTGAACTTGAACTTGTTTTGAACATTGCCTAGAGGGGGGCGTGCATAAATATAGCCTGCCCGTGCCTGCCGTGTTGGGCCGACACAGTCAAAAAGGTCAATGCCCCTTTCAACTGCCTCAAAAATATCCTCGACAACACCTATGCCAAGAAGATGCCTGGGCTTGCTTTCAGGAAGCAATGGGACAGTCCATTCAAGGATTTTGTGCATGTCATTCTTTGACTTTCCAAGCGAGCCTCCTATTGCAAGGCTGTCAAAGCCAAGGGATGCAATGTATTTTGCGCTTTTTTTCCTAAGGTCTTTCCAGTGGCCGCCCTGCACAATCCCTGCGATTGCCTGGCCTGTCACATGGGCATCCAGCGACTCTTTTGCCCATCTGTGGGTCCTGGCAAGGCTTTTTGCCGTGTATTCCCTGCCCGACATGGGGGAGGTGCATTCATCCAATGCCAAAATCATGTCAGCCCCAAGCTGCTCCTGGATTCTAATCGATGATGCCGGAGTCAAAAAATGCCTTGAGTTGTCATAAACAGACCTGAAGCTGATTCCCTTGTCAGAAATATAGGTTGTTGACTTGCCCGGCTTTCTTGAGCCTTTATTGTCCTCAGGAAAATACAGGGACATCTTGCCAGTTGCATGCTCGATCCCCAGGCCAAGGGAGAATGCCTGGAAGCCGCCGCTGTCGGTGAGCAGGGGCCTGCCCCAGTTCATAAACTTATGAAGCCCTCCCATTTTTTCAACTATTGCCGGGCCGGGCTTGAGCATCAGGTGGTAGGTATTGCAGATGAGAGCCTGCGCTCCCAATCCCTTCAGGTCATCGGAAGAAAGCGCCTTCACAGTCGCCTTGGTTGCCACAGGAATCAGCTCCGGCGTCCTGATTGTCCCGTGCTTAAGCTTCAACAGCCCTGTACGGGCAGAGGATTTCGCATCCCCTGATTTTAGGCTAAACTTTAAATACCCCATGGCCCGGAATAAAAGCAGGATAAATAAAAAGGTTGGGGATTAAATTAAAATTGTGCTTTTGAGGGTGTGCTTTTGAGGGGACTGGATATGCAGAATGAACTCTTATTCGCAGCTGAAATCATTGCCAGCTTCCTGCTTATAATACTTGCCTACAAGCTCTTTGGCAAGATTGGGCTTTATGTCTGGACCGCAATGGCAGTGCTGCTCGCAAACCTGCAGGTCTACAAGACAATAGAGATTTTCGGAATGGTGACCGCTTTAGGCAATGTCATCTATTCTTCCACATTCCTGGTCACTGATATCCTTGAGGAGAAGCATAAGGTTAGGGATGCCCAAAAAGCTGTTTGGATTGGCTTTTTTGTGCTAATAACAACCACCCTTCTCATGCAGCTTGCACTGATGTTCATTGCCCATGAGTCCGACCAGACGGGCAGCCACCTTCAGGCGCTTTTCCAGCTGTTCCCCAGGATTGCATTTGCCAGCCTGACCGCATACTTCATTTCGCAGTTCCATGATGTCTGGGTTTTCAATACCATGCGAAACTTGACCAACGGCAAGTATCTCTGGCTGCGAAACAATGTCTCAACTATCCTGAGCCAGCTGATAGACAATACCACATTCACATTAATCGCATTCTGGGGCGTGCTCGAATGGCAGATTATTTGGGAAATTTGGCTGACATCAATAATACTAAAAATAATTATTTCTATATCAGACACCCCCTTCCTGTACTGGGCGAAAAGAATGAAGAAAGTGGGAATCCTGTCGTAGGCAATAATAAATGATTAAAAATCAAACAGCCACTCTTTAACTGATTTGTGAAGGTTTATAAACCTCAAGCCCTGTCTCCAAATTACACCATCAGTTTATGATATATACATGTCACTGAACAAATTAGGGGGGTCTTAGCATGAAAATGATAAGAGAATTCATGGAATTTCTGAATGAGTATAAGGTGATTGGCGTTGCCGTAGCCTTCATAATGGCAGCAGCCGTGACAACACTGGTCCAGAGCCTGGTGAACAGCATCATCATGCCAATTGTGACGCCTTTCATACCTGGCGGGGCATGGCAGACTGCAACTTTTGCCATGGGCCCGGTAATCCTGAGCTGGGGCGCATTCCTGGCCGCACTGCTCAACTTTGTGATAATCGCATTGGTTGTGTTTATCATAGCAAAAAAAGTCCTTAAAGAGGAGAAAGTCACAAAGAAGTGATTTTCCTTTGGTTTTGTTTTTTATTTTTTTAATTCAATCCTTTTCAAATAAACTTTATATATATGCAAAATTTCCCAGGTGCATGGTGGAGAGGGCTTATTTTCTATGTGTGGCAATGGCGCTGATATTGATTGCAGCAGGCTGCACGCAGGAAGGGCAGAACAACGGGGCCGCGGGCCCCGGGACCTTTACAATAACGCAACAACCTGATGATTCAAAAACTGATGTTGGCGCAAAGAGCACAACGGATGAAAATGGGAGTGTGAAACCAATGGAAAGAGTCTCATTCTTGACTTCAGACAATGTAAAAATAATCGGAAATTACTGGCCAGGCCGTGAAGGCGCTGTCCTGCTTCTTCACATGATGCCTTCGACCAAGGAATCCTGGAATGGATTTGCAGCGTTATTGCAGAAACAGGGCTATTCTGTCCTGGCAATTGACTTAAGGGGGCACGGCGAAAGCACAAAGCAGAATGGCCAGGCAATTGACTATAAGAGATTCAATGATTACGACCACCAGCAGTCTATCCATGATGTTGAGGCAGCTGCTGAATTCCTGGTTGAAAAGAGTGGCGATGAAATCAGCATTGTCGGCGCATCAATAGGCGCCAATCTTGCCCTGCGGTACCAGTCCGTGCACCCTGAAATCAGGAAAGCGGCATTGCTTTCAGCAGGAGCCAACTACAGAGGCATAATTACGGGGGATGCTGCACGGGAGCTGGCTGATGCACAGCAGGTTTTCATGGCAGCAGGCTCAAAGGATGGCAACACGGTTGCTGATGCCAATGCCATTTCCAAGGCAATGAAAGGCCAGTCAATTGTCAAGAGCTATAACACTGAATTGCATGGGACCAGCCTGTTTGACAGGTTCCCGGAGCTCCAGCTTGAGATAATATCGTGGCTTAAGGATTAGAAAATCTTTTTATAGGGATTGGGGTTTCATCTTATCATGGAATATGACCTTGAAATGGGGAAAGCACTTGCTGAAATCAGGAAAGCAAAGCCTAAGATCCTCCTAATCCAGCTGCCTGACGGATTAAAGCCGGAGGCCAAGGCAATACAGGATGAAATTGAAAGGGAAACTGATTCAAAAGTCCTGATCTGGGGCGGTTCCTGCTTTGGGGCATGCGATGTGCCGGTGGAAGTTGAAAGGGTCGGCGTTGACATGATAATACAATGGGGGCATGCAGAATGGCGATGGTAATTTACCTTGGTGCGGACCATGGCGGATTTGAATTGAAAGAAAAAATCAAGAGGCTGCTGGCATCAATGAACCTGCATTTTGAGGATTTGGGCACGCATACGCCAGACAGTGTTGATTACCCGGAATATGGGGCCAAGGTTGCAAAGGCTGTTGCGAAAAAGAAGGATGCATGCGGAATAGCAGTCTGCGGAACAGGGATTGGGATCTGCATGGCCGCGAACAAGGTGCCTGGCGCAAGGGCTACTTTGGCTTATAACAATGAATCTGCAAAAATGTCAAAAGAGCACAATAATTCCAACATACTCTGCCTGGGCGGAAGGACCATGGAGCACGATGCAGCACTTGAGATGGTCAAAATCTGGCTAACAACGCCTTACAGCAACGAGGACAGGCATAACCGAAGGCTCAGGGAGATAGCTGAGCTGGAAAAATAAGATGGATTTTACAATTGTTTTCATTCTTGCCTTATTATTTTCTGTAGGTGTTGGTGTGCCCTCAGGCTGGATAATAGCCAGGTACACGCTCAAGGAAATTCAGGACGGGAAAAAATACCTGCGCGCACTAAAATTGGTTTTGGAGCTTTCATGCCTGGGATTTTTTGTTTATTATTATTTTAACAGGGATAATGAAGTACTGACAGTTGCCTTTTCGCTGCTTTTTGTGTTTTCTATTTCTGCAGGAAGCCTGGAGTATGAAAGAAGGCATGGCACGAAGGGGAAACCCTAAAGAGAAATTTTTTATACCCTTATTGCTTGACAATGACATGCTTGAACTGCTTCCCTATCTCGGCCTTGCGCTGCTGCTTGGATTTAAGCATAGCTATGACGCTGACCATTTGATTGCAGTCTCAACATTTTTGCGAAGGTCAAAATCATTTGCCACTTCGTCGAGGATTAGCCTGTTTTGGGCGATTGGCCACATGGTTACGGCAACAATAATCACTGCAGTGCTGTATTATTTCAGGGAATCTTATTTGGCATCATGGCTGGGTTATTTTGAAATGATGGTTGGTGTAATGCTGGTTGCATTAGGCTTGTGGAGCCTTAGGGATTTTTTTATGTTTCACAGGCATGAGCACGAGCATGGCAGCGGGAAGCATGTGCACTATCACCTGCACTTCAGGAAATCAGGACACAGGCACGACCACAGGCACATGCTTGGCATAGGTATTGTGCACGGCCTGGCAAGCAATGACGAGCTGCTCATTTTGCTGACTGCTGCGCTCGGAGTTTCAACATTTGGCATGATATTGCTGGGTATTGGGATTTTCAGCATTGGCGTTGTGCTCGGGATGCTTGTTTTTTCAGCTGTATTTTCGTATCCGCTTATTAAGGCGAAGAGCGACAGGATATTTAGATATTTTTCATTGGGAACAGGGGTGGTAAGCGTTATTTATGGATTTACAATGCTCCTGCAATTTCTTTGAGAGTAACCAAGATATCCGCAAATAGCCCCTTCAAACTCGGGCATTTTTCGGCATTTACGTGAGATTTCCTGGAATGCATCGGTAATGCACATTAATAAAAACTATTTTTTGCATGGCATGGCAGCTGATTCAGTTTTGTGGGAAGTCACAATCATGGAGTTGAAGAATGGCACTGGCAAAAAATACAAAGTCACACGGCGCCTGCCAGAAATGAGCGTAGCTGAAACTGGATTTTTTGCATCAAAGGAAAGTGCATTAAAACAGTTCAAGGAATGGCTAAACTAAGGATTCGACCTTGTTGTTTAGAAGCCCTATAAGTTCTGGGTCATTATAGCGGAAAATGTCTGGTATATCCCAGGAAATAATCCTTTTCTTAAGGTACTCCTTGGGGAATCTCCTGGCAATTTCACTTCTCTGCCTTTCTTCCATAACCACAATTGAGTCAGCCCAGAGAATTTGGCTTTTTGTGAGCAGGTTTCCACTGTAAAGGCCTGCAGATTTTGTGGCAAATCTATCTTTGAACAGCATCTCAGCTGTTTTGCTTCTGTTCTGATTCAGGTTGCAAACAAAAAGGACCTTCATGTAAAATTGTGAGCATTTGTGGAATATATATTTTACGAAAAAAGAAGGATATGGCCCCGCCGTGATTTGAAGAGATTTTTAAGAAAAATCTCGTAAAAACAAAGGGAACATAAAGTTCCCCGACGCGATTTTTCTCAAAACATAATAATCGCTATAATTGATATATATGTTAAAGAAGTATGATGGCCCCGCCGTGATTTGAACACGGGACCTCACGATTTCTTCGCCTTTTGCAGGGCGTATCAGTCGTGCGCTCCACCAGACTAAGCTACGGGGCCAATGTATATCATGTTCTGGTTTACAGTCCTTCGCTTTCCGCAGGAAAGCTGTCCTTTCGGAGAAAGGACGTTTTTGGGCTCAATCCTTTTTTTAAGGGATTGCTACGGTTAAGCTATGGTGCCAATGAATGCAACGCCCCGGGCCAGGATCGAACTGGCGACCTCACGGTTAACAGCCGTGCGCTCTAACCGCTGAGCTACCGGGGCAATTTTTTAACAAAAAATTGCATAAAAAATTGAGGAACACAAGGTTCCTCGACGCGTTTTACATGCAATTCTGATAAACGCTATCGGACCTGTATACGACGCTTACTATCAAATCACCGAGCGAATAGGGCTTTATGCCCTATCTGTTTCTATGCAATCTTTGTTAAAGATTGCCTGTCTGAGCTACCGGGGCAGATTTTTTAGCAAAAAATCTGGTAAAAAACAAGGGAGACATAAAGTCTCCCGACGCGATTAAATGCCAATCATCAAATCTCTGCCGTGAATGTTTGCGACAATCATGTTCGAATCACCGAGCGAATAGGGCTTTATGCCCTCACTGTGCCCACTTTTCTTTTTTAAACACTACCTGTCTGACCGAGGCAGAGGTGACACAGAGGGATTATAAACCGTTTATAAAACTTTTGACATTCTGCCTGGCCAGGAATTAGACAAGGCTGGCAATAATGCCTGAAATGCCCTTGGCCATCATCTCAATGGCAACAGCTGTCAGGAACAATCCAAGTATCCTGGAGCTAATGTCAATCAAAGTCGTGTTAATCTTGCTGATTGCAAAGCCAAACAGGATGAACAACAGCCCAACTATTATGAAAGCATAAGTTATGTTGAAAAAAAGGTGGGAAAACCCAAGCTCATAAGTCTTTATCGTGATGAAAGATATGGTTGCCGGGCCGGTCAGCATCGGGGTGGCAATGATAGAAATGGTGCTTTCGACACCAGTCACTTCCCTGTCCCCATTTTTCTGGGGCCTGATGGTGCTAAGGCCAAGCAGGAGCAGGACAATGCCGCCGGCAATACGGAATGCATCGAGGGATACGCCAAATACCTTGAAAAGCACAGGCCCGAACATCGCGATTATCAGCGCAACAACATATGCCGTGATGACTGCGCCAACAGCTATCTTGCGGACGTGCATTTTTCTCTTGAATGCAGACATCAAAATCGGAAAGGAGGACAACGGATTCAACAATACAAAAATCTGAAGCACGAGCGCAGGATTGAGGAAAATGCTATCCATAAGATAACATCCCTCCCCTGTCCAATATTTAAACTTATCCAACTGCAATACCAAACTAATTTATTTCATATAGAAAATCTTTATAAATTGCGCAGGCATCTTATCACTATTGTCATGCAGGACGGTGGATTTTATGGACCAGGCAACTTGGATGAGGCTTTTCATTTATTTTTGCGTATTTTCAATAGGAATCATAGTTGGCAGGATTAGCATGGCCATGCAATATGCAGCCATGGGGCCGGACAAAAACAAGGATAAGCAAGGCAATAGGCCAGCCAAGAAATCATAAGCACTTCTTCATTCGGTTTCATTAAAATGCAAAAGACAAAGAAAATCGATATCATAAGCCAGGATGGCTCAATCAACCTTGCGCTTGACACGATAAAAATCGGAAAGCAGGCTTTTGTCTTTGTAAATACAAAAAGGTCAGCTGAAAAATCTGCCGAGGACATCTCCAAGAAAATCAAGGCGCAATCGCCACAGCTTGACCAAATTGCTGAAAAGGCGTTAAAAGCCCTCTCCAGGCCAACACATCAATGCGAACGCCTGGCGTTCTGCCTGAAAAAAGGCATTGCATTCCACCATGCGGGCCTTGCCGCGGCGCAGCGTGAACTGATAGAGGACGAATTCAGGAAAGGAACGGTTAAAATCATCTGCTGCACCCCCACTTTGGCCGCTGGAGTTGACCTGCCTGCATTCAGGGCCATAATCCGCGACCTGAAAAGGTACGGGCACATGGGGCTGAATTATATCCCAGTCCTTGAATACCTTCAGCAGTCAGGACGGGCAGGAAGGCCGAAGTTTGACAGCTATGGCGAATCCGTGGTTGTCACATCCTCCCAGGCAGAAAAGGAAAGGATTATTGAAAAGTATGTGAAAGGGGAGCCGGAGGAAATTTACTCCAAGCTTGCTGTTGAGCCTGTTCTAAGGACATACCTCCTCAGCCTAATCTCTGCAAATTTCATGAGCAACAAGTCGCGGATCTATGAATTTTTCTCAAAGACATTTTGGGCAATGCAGTATTCTGACATTGAAAAGCTGAACGCAATAATTGACCGAATGCTTGACCAGCTGGAGGAGTGGGATTTTATCCTCGCCAGCACAAGCAAAAAGGATGATTTTATTTCAGCATCCGACCTGGGCGCCAATGACGGGAGAATCACAGCAACACCCATTGGAAAAAGGGTAGCAGAGCTTTACATTGACCCGTACACTGCAAATTACATCATTACGAACCTCAAGAAAAGCAATTCCATTAAGCCCAATGATTTTTCACTCCTGCACCTGGTGTGCAATACCCTGGAAATGCGGCCGCTATTGAGGGCCAGGAACAAGGATATTGAGATAATCAATGAAACCCTGGTCAAGTTCCAGAACAGCCTGCTGGAAAAAGAGCCGAGCCTTTTCGAGCCGGAATACGAGGATTACCTTTCGTCAATTAAGACAGCCATGTTCATGAATGACTGGATTGATGAAAAGGATGAAGAGCATCTGCTGGAATCCTATGACATCAGGCCGGGGGAAATAAAGGCAAAGCTGGACACGGGCGATTGGCTGTTGTACGCAACAGAGGAGCTTTCGAGGATGCTGCAATTCAACGAAGCCCTGCGCCAGGTCAGGAAAACAAGATACAGGCTAAGATATGGGATAAAGGAGGAATTATTCTCCCTTGTCAGGCTGCAGGGAATTGGCAGGGCAAGGGCGCGGCTGCTTTTCAACAACAAGATAAAGGACCTTCTGGATGTCCGGAATGCCGACCTTTCCACCATGAAATACCTGCTAGGCGAGAAAATCGCACTGAGCGTCAAAAAGCAGGTTGGCCAGGACTTTGAAAAATTGCCTGTAAAAGGGGGGAAGCGAAAAGGGCAGATAGCGCTTCAGGATTATAACGAGAAATAAGCCACAAAACAAAAGATAAAAGAAAAAATGAAAAGTCCCTCAATCAGAAACTTCTTTCCGGCCTGTGCTTGGGAAAGCACTCCTTGCAATAAACTGGCCTGCCTTCTGTTGGCTTGAATGGCACTTCTGCTTCATTGCCGCAATCAGAGCAAGTGACTTTATGCATTTCCCTTGGGCCTCTGTTGAATCCGCCGCCCCGGCCTCCGCCGCCAAATCCGCCTGGTCCTCTTGAACCGCCTCTGAATCCTCCACCACCATGGCTTCGGCCTCCGCCAAATCCACCGCCTCTGGAGCCTCCGCCCCTATGTCCTTCGCTATTTCCAAATCCCATCTTATATCACTTGTTCCTCCTAGCAATGGGCATACTGTGCCCTGCTGTGCAGAATTTGCATTATTCAATTGCATTATTCCGCTATATTCGGCTAGTTGTGCTTCGGATATTTAAAGGATATCTTTTTATACCAGTTATCGAGAATAATCTTATGGAAAAAAGGCCAACTGCTATAAAAGGGATTATCTTTGACTGGGGAGGGGTGCTTTACAAATCCCCTGCATATACCAGGGACATGTATATTGCAAGGAAACTGAAATTGGATTTTCGCTCTGTGCAATCGGCCGTGGCTGCAAATTATCCTGGCCTCGGCACCGGCAGGCTGACAATTAAGGAGTTTTGGAAACGCGTTGCAAGAGAAATCCCAAATGCGCCCTCTCTGAATTTTTCATGGGCGAAGGCAACCAGATATAATTTTCCCACTATTCCTGCGATGCATAGACTTGTGGCAAGCCTAAGGAAAAAAGGATACACCGTGGCATTGCTCTCAAATACGGAAAGGGCCTTAGTTCGCATTTATGCAAAAAAACTCAGAAAAATGTTTGACCAGGTTTTCTTTTCATGCAATCTCGGCCTGATAAAGCCTGATCCGCGGATATATCAGCTGGCATTGAAAAAGCTGAACATAAGTCCATCAGAGGCTGTTTTTATCGATGACAAAAAGGAGTGCACTGATGGCGCAGCGAGAATTGGCATCAAAACCATTCTCTACAAGAGTCCGAGGCAGGTCAAAAGGCTGCTTAAGGCTTGTGGAGTAAAATTCTGAAAATACAAGAAATTATTTTTTCCATATTATCTCATGTGCATACACTATCAATTTTTCCCTGCTTTATCGCTTCCTTGATTTCCATTGCTATCCTGTCGCCGAAGCTGATTTCCCTTCGATGCAGGTATTCCCCATAGGGCGTGAATTTTGTCCCCGGGCTTCCAGGCATTCGCATGGAAACGTCAAAAATAACGAAATCCTCTTTGCCTTCCTCGGCAATGACCGCGCCCTGCAGGGCGAATGGCCCGATTATGCCAGGCGGGCTGGCCTTCTTGGTCGCTGCCACAAACCTTTCCCCCAATCCAAATGCCTTTTCGAGAAGGGATTCCTTCATTGTGACTGCTATGTGGCCAGTCTCAATGTATTTGGGCCTCATGTACTTGAGCACTTCAAGCTGCTCTTCCGCAGGCAGCCTTAAAATGCCATCGAGATTTGTCTGCCTTCTCGTGTCTGTGCCCAGCAATTCAAGCTCATCTGAAAGCGGCGAATAGAAGAAATTCAGGTTTATATGCGCGCCGACAATGTATTCCTCAATGACCGCAAGGTCAAGAGCTTTCTTGGTTATCACCCTGTTCCTGATAAGGTCTTCTGACTTTTTCCTGAAGTCCTGCGCATCCTTCACAAAAAAGAATGCCCTTTCATAGCCTCTCGCCGCTTCTGCGACCTTCACGATTGCAAGCCTGTCAATCTGTTCCGGGCTGTCAAATATTTTTGGAATCCTGATATTGGCCTGCCTCAGAATCTCATACTGGTTATTGGGCACATGGCGCTCCTCGAGCCTTACCATTGGCCTTGTGCCGAAAATCGGTACCTTGAAGTCATTCATAATATCCTCAAATTTGCAGTACACCCAAAAATACCTGTTGTGGATGAAAATTGTGTTGAGCTTCCGGAGCTTTTCCTGGACTTCAGGCATTGTTATGTCGGAAAACTTGTCAACAAGAATTATTTCGTCGATGATTCCCCTGCTGTCCCGCGCCCTGAAATACTTTGAATAAGTCTTTTCCCTTCCTCTCTGGCAAACAGCCACTGTCCTGAAGCCGAGCTTTTTTGCCCCTGAGGAAATGTCAAGGGCTGAGTGCCCGCCAAGAACGCCAATGCTGATGTTATTTTTATCGTACTTTGCAAGAACCTGCTTAATGTCTTCATGCCTTATCATCCCAGCACCTCTTTTAGCCTGCCCTGCTGGATGGCTGTCTTGATTTCCCTGGCAATCCTCCTTCCTGTGCTCATTGGCTCCTTATACCTAAGCTGAGTGTATGGGGAGCCCATGATATAGGGGTTTGTGCCAGCCACAATCCTGGCCGAAATCTCAAATATGACAAAATGCATTTCAGGGGTGATGACGCCTTCGAGCGCAAATGGCCCGAACAGGCCGGGCGCGGCTATTTTCTTGGAACGGGCAACGACTTTCTCCCCCATCTCGAAAATCTCGGGCAAAAGGCTTTCCCGGACAACAACCGGCGTGTTCCCAACAACAACATAGCTTGGGTCGACTTTGGGCAAGGCAATCTGGTCTCTCGCCGAGATGCGGCCTATTGAATCCACATTGCTTTCATACCTTACATCAAACCCCATGACTTCCAATTCATTGGTCAGCTGCGAATGAAAATAATGGGTGTACATTGGAACGCCGATAATGTATTCCTGGATAACATATTTCCTTGTTTCCGGGTGCTGCGCTATTTTTGCCCTGAAATCCTTTTCATCCTTGGCCAGGAAATATCCCTTGCCTCCGGCCGCGCCGTGGAACTTGACTATTACCGCCCTGTCAATGTCCCTGGGGTCGCGAAAAATCTTGGGTATTTTGATTCCAGCGTCCTTGAGCCATTTTCTCTGCATATCCCTGTCAGCTTCCCAGTCCAACACATGCTTGTTCCCATAATATGGCAGCTTGAGCTTTTTCACATTGTCCATGCCGACATATTCTATAAATGACGCATGCGGGACTAAGATTGCATTTTTTTTCTCAAGCTGCGGGACTATTTTCAGGAAATCCTTGTAAGAATCAAGCATGATGTATTCATCAGCCACATTGAATGACTTGTACGGCCTTTCCTTGCCCTTGACACAGATGCAGATATTTTTGAAGCCTTCGTCCCTGGCACCTTTCAGGATCTGCAGGGCGGAATGAGAACCAAGCGTTGCTATCCTATAATCCTTAAAACTCTTTTTCTGCACCATATCGGAAAGAAGGGCGCTTTATTTATAAAGATTGCTCTGGCTTGAACCACACCCTGGGGCCCATAATCAATCAAATCATGTTTGTCTCATACAATGGGGGGCATGGCTTGGTTGAGTTGGAAACTTTTATATACAAACCCGAAAAACAATTGTTATCATGGTGGACACATTTGCGCACGGGCTTTGGAGCTTCATAATCTTCAGGAAACTTCCCAATCCACAGATGTGGCTGGCCATATTCTTTGGTGTCATGCCTGACCTGTTGTCCTGGACTATTTACCTGTTCCATAACCTGTTTACAAAAGGGTTCAGGTTCGGCCCGCCGAATCTCGCGCAAATCCCGCATTGGGTTTTTGTGCTCTATGGCATCACACACAGCTTGTTCGTGTTCGGCGCAACAATCGGTATTGTTTACTTGGTATTGGGGAGCATTCCAGCATTTCTCTGGGCCTGGCTGATCCATATACTTATTGACATACCGACGCACAGCAGGGAATTCCTGCCAACACCTTTCCTATGGCCTGTTTCTGACTGGTATTTCCCGGGCATAAGCTGGGGCACTCCGTGGATAATGGCGCTGAACTGGGGAGGCATTATTGTTGCATTAATCTATATTTATTTTTTCCAGAAATTGGCGTAACAAAAAGAAATTGGTGTAACAAAATTTCGAGCTCTGGATCATTTCCTTGTCTTTCTTCTCGCCTTCCGCTCTTTCACGTAGGGAAACCGCATGATGTTCTTGCATTTCATGCAGAAATAGACAACCTTGCCTTCATGGGTCCGTATTCTGCAGTTCTTGCCTGGCATGAAAAAGCTGTGGCATCTTCTGCAGAACTTTCGCTTGAGCTCGTTGGGCAGCCTGACCTTGTATTTCATGGCGATTTTCCTGGCAAGGAAAACATAGCGGTCTGATAGTTTTGGGTCATAACTGAATATATTTTTAGCCTCGCCAAATAGGATGATAATCCTTTCCAATGCGATTTTCCTGAATTTTGCGGCCTTGTCTTTGTATGCTCGTTTCATATTGTCCTATATGCCTAATTCTCCCCTCCTCCAAACCAAGAGGGGGGAAAAATTTAGTCGTTCAAGGAACGACCACTAATTTATAGATAGCACCTTGATTCCGCGATGCTCGCAGATTGGCGGCGCAACTTTATTTTTGCACAAGGCTCAAATAACTGCTAAACTATTTAAATTATTGTCTTATCTATTCTCTCATGGGGTGGATGGACAAATTTAAGGGGATCTTCCAGGCCAAAAAAGAGGTCCAGGAGAAGCGCGCAGGGATTGATGAAATAGAGATGTGGATTTCTGACTTAAGGAATATCAAGCTTGGCGCTGTAAACAGGGAGCTTAAGAATTACAGGGCGAGGATTCTTACAAAACAGCAGGAGATCCATGATGCCATTGAGAGGCTCGAAAAGGCAGAGCTGCCCAACCCAAATATACCCTCAAGGGCAAAGAACCTGCTGGATGGCAACAAGAACTCATATGTGCGCATTACGCGAAAGCTGGCGGAAGGAATAAAGCCACCTGAAAAATACGAGGATTTGGAATATTTCATAGCAAAATTTGACAATGACCTTAGCGAGCTGACAAAGTCAACGCAAAGGGCCTATTTTATCCTGCAGGAATTTCTGGCCATAGAATCCAGGGAAATAGCGCTCGCCATTAAGGGAATGGAAACCATAGTCAATGACTTAAGGGAGTTCATACGCAGGGAAGGCTTTGAGACTATTGGCCACATTGAGGATAACATCAAGGCATTGCGAAAATCCCTTACGCTTAGGAAGGAGTCGGAATCAAAACTGGCAGAGCTTGAAAGCCTGCTTTATGAGCAAAAGCAATTGCGTGACAAGGAAGCTGCTGAAATACAGGCCATCAAGAACAGCAGGGATTTCAAGAAGTACTTTGACCTTGAAAACAGGAAAGCTGACATAGAAGCACAGATTAAGGCCCTGGATGCGGAGATGCACCATAATTTCTCGTCAATTGACGCGGCTATGCGAAAATTCGAGCGCATAACAACCAATGAGGCAAAAGTCGCAGTAATAAACCAGGATGCAGTAAGCGCAGTGATAAATGATGCTGATGGGCAGGTCCCGATTGTGCTGGACCAGCTCAGGCAATCTGTTGAAACAAATGCTATTGAGCTCAAGCCGGACAAAAAGCTGCGCACACTGGAGGCGCTTGGCAAATTTTCCCCTGAAATGCTGAAAGAATTCAGGCGGTCAAGAAAATCATTGCTGGAAGAGGAGGCAAAAATCGAGCAGGAGAAAGACAGGCACGACCAGACTGAAAAAATTGCCCGGCATTTGGAGGAGCAAAAGAAGGCAGAGCACAAGATTGCCAGCCTTCAGGCAAGAATTGCCGAAGTAGTTGCTGAAAGGGACAAGATAGACACGGCCAGCCAAAGAAAGAAAATTGAGGACATGATAAACCAGCTGGATGATTCAAATGTTGTAATTTTACTGCCATAATCTGTTGTAAGTCTGGCCACAACCTAAGACATTTCTTTAGCTCTTGGGCTTTTCACATAGGATTCCAAAGAAGTTGCCTAATACAATAGCAAAGCCCTTGCATGCCTGAATTAGTCCGGCAGCAAAACAAAAACAAACTAGTACTCGCCGTACAGGGAGTCTTTCTTGACTTTCTTATATTTTTCAACCCTGCTCCATGGAGCCGGCATCATTACCTCCCTTCTGGTAACTGGCCTTGCATAAACCCTTACCCTGGCAACAACTGTTGGCCTTGGGTTTCGGATTCGCCTCCTTCTCGGCGCCATTCTCAATGGCTTTGCCTGTTTCCTATGCTTTATTGCGTATTTCTTACTCATTTTTGGAGCGGAATCACTTGATATAAAGGTGCGGGATGGCTCATTTTCATGCACATCGCCAAAAACACCTACAAGAAAACTGCCAATCTTCTTCAAAAAACGTGTTTTGCCCATCTTGAACCACTGTAATACTATTAGTCCCTCAAAATCCCCACTGGTTTCTAGAATCAGCCTACTATATAAACTTTTCTAGAATTTTAATTAATTTCCATAATGCAAATAAATAAGCCTTTAGACGATAAAAGCAACTTAAGAGTGGTGAAAAATTCCCAGAATTTACAGATGAAAATATTTTGGAACCATAATGCTGGTAAGAATTTTTGCCAAACCCATTAATAGGCTTCATAACTACCTATTAATCAACCAATTTCAAAATTTTCAGAATTTTCTTCAAGAGCTTTTATGCCCGGGAGGTCCTTTCCTTCAAGAAACTCAAGCGATGCGCCGCCTCCAGTTGAAATATGCGTGAATTTGTCCTGCAATCCGGTTTTCTCAATGGCTGATGCGCTGTCTCCGCCGCCAACAATGACTGCTGCGCCGTGAAGCCCTGCCAGGTATTTTGCAAGGCCAACTGTGCCGTGGGAAAACTTTTCGAATTCGAATACTCCCATTGGCCCGTTCCATACAACTGTTTTTGCATTTGCCAGGATTTTTTGGTAATTTTCAACAGTCTTTGGGCCAATGTCCATCCCAATCCAATCGCCGATTCCCCTGACATCAACAACCTTGGCTTCCGCGCTTTCCTCAAATTTGTCTCCAACAACAATATCATCGGGAAGCACTATTTTTTTGTTGCCAAGCAGCTCCATGACCTGGGTAACCATATTGTCCTCAACCAGGCTTTTGCCAACTTCAATGCCCAATGACTTGTAGAAAGTGAATATCATGGCACCGCCAAGCAGGAGCCTGTCAACGCGCGGCAAAAGGTTTTGGATCAATTCCAGCTTGTCTGAAATTTTTGCCCCGCCAAGGATGACAATGAACGGCCTTGCCGGGTTGTCCAATGCACTGCCCATCACTGTGATCTCTCTCTCCAACAGCAATCCGGCGCATGATGGGATGAATTTTGTGATGCCAACCACGCTTGCCTGGGCCCTGTGCGAAACAGAAAAGGCGTCATTCACAAATATATCGCCATAGCTTGCAAGCTTTTCTGCGAACTCCTCATCATTGCCAGCCTCTTCCTTGTGAAACCTGAGGTTTTCCAGCAGAACAACCCTGTCTTCAGGAAGGTCAATGTCAATGCAGTCATCCAGCTTCTTCACTTCAATATTAAGGTGCTCGGAGATGCTCTTAGCCAGGGCATCATGGTTAAGGTGCACATCATCCCTGCCTTTGGGCCTTCCCATGTGGTTGATTATGACTATTTGCTTTGCCTCATGGTCCAAAAGATATTGCAGGGTTGGCAGAGCCTCCTTTATTCTCTTGGCATTGGTAATATTGCCTTCCTTGTCAACCGGCACATCCATTCCAACCCTTACAAGGACCCGTTTGCCAGAAAAATCAAAATCCTCCAAAGTGCGAAAAGCCATGAATGGCGAGAATAATAATTATTATAAAAAGGTTGTCATGGTGAAGGCATGCGCAGGCTCGTTGCAATTCAATTAAGCATAATCAGGATGCCATAAACTAGCATACATTTCTCGCCACAAAATATATATACTGCATGCCTAAACAAATTACCGTTACTCGGCCTGAGCGGACAGGATTCAATAGGAATTCAGCGTTGCATCGTTGGATTAGTGTATTGGATAGTTGAATTAGTGTATCAGACTGTGGTGGAAATGAAATGGCAGATGTGAGCGCAATAACCAGCTTTTTTGCAGGGCTGCACCTGGAGAAATATTTTCTTAACCCCTCAGGGCTTTATGCCGTGCTGGCTGTGCTTCCGCTCATAGTATTCTACCTTATCAGGCCAAAGCCAAAAGACAAGGTCATTCCCTCTTTAATGTTTATCCTCACAAAGGATGAGGCATTCCTTGACAATACCTTTTTCCGCAAGTTGCTGAATGAACTGCTCTTCTTTTTGCAGCTTTTCACTTTACTCATCCTCGCTTCTGCCGCGGGCATGCCATATATGTATGCGCAGAAGGATGTAACTGCAGAGGACACTGTGCTTGTCATGGACATCTCCGGCAGCATGAAGACACTTTCAGGCGCACGAATGCGCATTGATGTTGCCAAGGAAAAAATCTCAGGCTATTTGACAGACAGGAACACCATTGTATTCGCATCTGACATCCCTGAGCTTGTGCTGAAAGGAGGGTCGCGAGGGGATGCGAGCAAGCTGCTCGGCCAGGCAACAGCAAAAGACACAGCAACCAACCTTGGCGATGCCATATTCTTTGCAGCAGACCAGCTGGAGAATAAAAAAGGCAGGATAATAGTGATGAGCGATTTCATAAACAGCGAAACTGACCCATTGTCTGCCAAAAAGGTCCTGGAATCCAAGGAAATCAAGGTTGATTTTGTGGACGTCGGGGGAGCGGCAAGCAATGTGGGCATAATCGACCTGACGCTCGATGAAAAAAATTCTGTGGTCTTTATCAAGAACTACAAGGATTCAGATGAGCACATGACCGTAAGCCTTAGCGGCGTAGAACAGCCCTTGACCGTCAAGGGAAAATCAGTTGGCAGCCTTTCCTTTCCGCTTCCGTCAGGCGACAGCACTCTCAAAATATCCACCAAGGATGACTTTGAAACAGACAACACCGCATATATAAGCGCGCCTGATGCGCAGAAAACAAAAGTCCTGTTCATCTCAAACCTGAACCAGAAGACGAACCTGTATTACGCATTTGCCGCCAATCCCAACAACGAAATTGACACTGCAGTCCCGCCAATTGTCCCAAATGTCAATCATGATATCTACATATTGCAGGGTGTCAGCAAGGAGCTTCTGCTACCGGAAACCATGAGGAAAATCTCAGAAGGGCTGCAAACTGGCGCAGTCTTGATCATAGTGGGCCAGCAGGATATCTCTGACTTTGATTTGCAGGGTTTCATGCCAGTTGACCTTTCCCCGCAGAACGGGGAGGGATATGTCAAGGTTGAGCAGTTCAACAGCTTTACAAAGGATGTGGATTTTGGCCATGTGGTGTACAATCATCGCGCCGTCCCCAAGCAGGGCGCAGTTGCCATTGCAACATCAGACACCGACAATTCAACATTGATTGCATATTCAACCCAGAAGGACGGAAAAGTCATATTTTACAACGTTGATGATGACAAGTCCGAGTTCAAGTCCTCGCTGACTTACCCCCTGTTCTGGAACAATATGATTTCCTCATTAATCAACATGGACACTTTGCAAACCCTGAATTATCGCACAGGGCAGACGCTTGCAGGCAAGCGGCTGGAAACAGCAGGGTTTGTGCAGGTTGGTGGAAGAAACATAGCGGTCAATCTGCTCAATGACAAGGAGTCAGATGTTGGCAAGGCCATAGATGAAACTGAGCTTGGCGGCGCAACAGATGAGCTGACTTTCAGGGCATTGTCCCAAATACCTCTTGATGCCTACTTTGTGGTTGCGGCCATTATCTTCCTTTTCCTTGAATTCCTTTACATAAAAATCAGGGGTGACCTGTAATGCCTTTTGATGAAATGTTCGGGCTGTTTACAGGCTACTGGAACAGCATACTGCTTTATGGCGTGGAATTCGAGCACCCGGAAAGGCTGTGGTACCTTGTCCCGATAATGCTGATCTTCGTGTTTTTCCTTAGGAAGTCTTTTGTGCTCCTCCAGGAAAAAAACAAGGTAAAGGATGTAAAGGTCCAGCGCAGGATGTGGATTTACAGGATTCTGATATTCATCAGCAGGACAATAATCTTCCTCCTGCTTGTAATTGCCCTTGCCGGCCCAATACTCAATGTAAAGGAGAAAATCTTTGGCGAAAGGAGCATCACAATAATTGTGGACAAGTCAGATTCAATGCAGCTGTATGACACTTCATTCGTGCCAGGCCTGCAAGCTGAGCTGGAACAGCAGATTCCGGTTAAGGTGGCCACAGTAGGCTCGGGCTCGAGGTCAAACATAGGGGATGGCATACTGACCAATCTCGGCAAGAACAGGAACATCCTGCTGGTAACAGATGGAAATGCCAATGCCGGCTCGGACATTGGCGATGCAGCTCTCCTGGCCTCTGACTTAAATGCAAGCATAAGCAGCATACAAATACTTCCTGCAGAAAATGATTATTCAATTACAATTGACGGGCCAAGCAAGGTTCTATCGCATTCAGAAGCTGAATACCTGATTACTGTCAAATCTTCAAAGGGATTTGCTGAGAATTTTGAGCCAAAGGTCACAATAGACGGCCAGCCCTATCCAGGCAAAATTACAACTGAGGACGAAACCAAAATCATGGCAATCAGGCCAAAACTGGATGATGGCCAGCACAGGATTGAAGCATCCATAGCAGTGGATGATTATTTCCCAATCAACAACAAGTACTACAAAACAGTCAAATCCGTCCCCAAGCCAAAGGTCCTGCTTTTGTCCAAAAAGACATCGCCTCTTGAGCAAATATTCACGAAGCTGTACGATGTTGAAAAGATGGACAGGCTGCCTGCAAAGCTGGATGAATTCTATACTGTGGTTATCAATGACATGCCGGCCACATCATTTACCTCATCAGAAATACAAAGGCTCGGTGATTTTGTCAATGATGGCAACGGGCTTGTCGTGTTCGGAGGCGACAACAGCTTTGAATATGGCAAGTACAAGGGAAGCGACCTGCTGTCCCTGCTTCCGGTTAACATAGGAGCTGGCGAAAAGCAGCCTCGCCCAGACCTCAATGCAGTTGTCATCATTGATGTTTCAGAAGGCCAGGAAGGCTTTGATTCGCTTGGCCTGTCCAAGGCGCATTCTCTCAATGTCATGGACCAGTTCAGGCTCAATGACAATGTCGGCGTTGTTGCCTTTGCTGAGCAGTATTACACAGTGTCAGGCATGAACAAGATGACACCTGACCACATAGCTGATATCCAGGACAAGATACAGAGGCTCAAGTTTTACCCTGCATCAAGCTGCTCAAATGTCAGGACGTGCAGCAATATTGTGGCAGGCATAACCGGCGCAACAAAGCTTCTGGAGGGCGTAAGCGGCAAGAAATGGATTTTCCTGTACAGCGATGGCCAATACTTTGACTATCTCACTGGCTCATACCTGGATTATGCTGTCGAACTGCTGGAAAAGCAGAACATTGTGCTTTATTCCACAATGACAACCAAGACAAAACTGGGCGATATAACCTACACATTTGAAGGTGCTGAAAGGGCGCTTCGGGTTTTGGCAGAAAGGACAGGCGGAATCTATTTCCCTCCGTCAGATTCTGACAGGATGAGGCTTTTGTTTGGAAAGCAGGAGCAAAAAGAAACAAGCGAGGAAGGCGACACAAGAAGCATTATGGTCCTCAACAGGTATCATTTCATCACAGAAGCCATTGACCCAACTGCAAAAATCACCGGCTATAACCAAATAATCCCGAAAGCCAATGCAAGGCTTCTTATGACAACAAGCCTGGGCGAGCCGCTGCTTGCGGTATGGAGATATGGACTTGGGAGGGTTGCCGTGCTGGGGACAGATGACGGCACTGCCTGGGCTGGCCAAATCCTCAACCAGGACAATTCAATGCTCATATCAAGAATCATGAACTGGGGCATCGGGGACCCAGAAAGAAAGCTGGATTATTACACGCAGATAGCAGATGGCATTGAAGGCGAGCAGAATGAAATCCTGGTCAAGTCATCCAAATACCCTGTTGCAGAAGGCCTTGATTTCTACAAGATTGAGGAGAATGTCTATTCTGCAACCTTTAAGCCAGAGCAGCTTGGCTTTGGGACCCTGGCGAACAATATATATGCAACAAATTACAGGCCGGAGTATACTGAGCTCAGGCTCAACCCCCAGCTTGAGGACGTGGCGCTGGCCAGCGAAGGAAAATTATTTAAACCCGGCGACGCACAGGGAATCATAGATTTCGTCAGCAAACGGAGCGAAAGGGTTGACATACAGAAGAAGAAAGTATCCTGGCCATTTATTGTGGCCGCAATGATCTTATTTTTGATTGAAGTCCTAGCGAGAAGAGTGGAGGAGCAGACAAGAAAGGACTGAACAGGTGATGAATTTGGGCGACACTTTCATGAACAAAAATGTGAACATTATGCTGTTATTCCTGATAATACTTGTGGTTGGCATAATTGCCGCAGGCACTGTCTATTTCCAGGACATATTTTCAGGTCTTACAGGAAAATACAGCAGCACAACGGATGAATTAAAGCAGACAAGCGAAGAGCTGGCAAAATACAAGCAATTGTACACTGATGCAATGGCCCAGCTGAACAGGACAAATGCAATCACAGAGCAGGAAAAGGCAGACCTGCGCAAGGTTTACACAGTCAAGAAAGACCTTGCTGACCAGCTCAATGACACACTTGTGGAAACCGAGCAGCAGCTGTCTGCGACCAAAACAATGCTGTTCGACACATCCCAGATGCTGACTGAAACAACAAGCCAGTACAATGCTGCCAAGATAGATATCCAGAACAAGCAGGAAACAATTGACTCATTGAATACACAGGTAAAATCATTGAAGAACCAGCGGGACAGCCTCCAGGCACAGCTGGACGCATGCCAGGGACCATGAACCCAATAGTCAAGATAATAAAGGAATTGCGCGGTGAAGTCTTTAAGGTAGTGATACTTGAAAGTTTCCTGGATGCAACCCTTGTCTTTCTTGGCGTTTTCATGGTGCTGAGCCTGCTCAACCTAAGGAATTTTTATGCGCTTGCGCCTGCTATCCTTGCCCTGTTTGTGCTCATGTGGTACAGGATTCGCCAGTTCAGGCTGAAGACAGTCGAGGAAAGGAATCCTGTGGTGAGGGAAATGCTGAGGACAGCGGCAGACAATGCAAGCAGGGATAATTTTGTCGTCAGGGCGCTTAACATGGAACTGGTTGACAAAATGAGAAAGGTCAGCAGCAGCTCATTGATGAACACAGGCAACGTGGTCGGCAAGCTTATTGGCATAGTGGTCCTTGCTATCCTGACAGTCTATGTTTCAGCTACACAATTCCATTTATTTGACCTGAACAAGCTTCTTTACGGGAATCTCAATCCAATAGCCACAGAAGGCAGCCTTTCTGACATTTACGGAGACAAAACTCCTGTGCCAAAAATCGGCAGCAACCCTGTGGACATCAAGCTGAATCCCCTGAGCTATGAGATTAACATCAACAAGATAGACGAGGCCAAGAAAAAGGAGTTCAGGAGCGATTTCCCCGTGGAGGTCTTTGCCGCGCAGGAAAAAAGCTACGAGGAGAATATCCCAAGGGAACAGCAAATCATTGTCAGGAATTACTTTGCGAGCATCAAGAAATGATTTTCAGGGCAAATCATCAAAAAATTTATATTATAACATAAATAAGGGACATAGTTAATGAAAAACTGACTTGGAGGAAGGAAATATGACAGACAAGGATCTGGAAAGGGTAAAGAACATAGACAAGCTCAAGGATACATTCAAAAGTGTCCATGGCGAGATTTCGAAAATCATTGTCGGGCAGACTGAAGTGGTGGACCAGGTACTGATAGCCATCCTGTGCGACGCCAATGCGCTGCTGGAGAGCTACCCTGGCCTGGGGAAAACCCTGACAATCAGCACAATTTCAAAGGTGCTGGACCTCAAGTTCAAGAGAATCCAATCCACGCCTGACCTGATGCCATCGGATATCACAGGAACCTATGTTATCGAGGACAACAATGGCAAAAAAGTCTTCAAGTTCCAGCCGGGCCCGATTTTTGCGAACATAGTGCTGGCAGACGAGCTGAACAGGGCAACGCCAAAAACACAGTCAGCCCTGCTTGAAGCAATGCAGGAAAAGCAGGTGACAGTCGGCAACCAGACTTTCCCCCTGGAAAGGCCGTTCTTTGTGCTTGCAACGCAAAACCCGATTGAGCAGGAAGGCACGTATCCCCTGCCCGAAGCGCAGACAGACAGGTTCTTGCTCAAGATTAAAGTCGATTATCCCTCATATGACGAGGAAATTGAGATTGTTGAAAGGTACACAAAAGACATTGAAATGCCAAGTGTCAAGCCATTGCTGAGCAAGAATTCCCTTTTGCTTCTTCAGAACCTGACAAGGCAGGTGCCGATTGCCAATGACATCAAGAAAAGGGCAGTTGACATTGTGACAAACACAAGAAAGTGGAAGGAAGCAATTGAGTACGGCGCGTCGCCAAGGGCATCCATTGGGCTGATACTCGCGGCAAAGGCAAGGGCATTGCTGGACGGCAGGAAATTCGTCAGCCAGAATGACATTGAGGCAATGGCCTATCCGGTGCTGAGGCACAGGTTAATCCTGAACTTTGAAACCGAAAGGCAAGGCAAGACAACAGATGACATTATCAAGGACCTGATTGAGAAAAAAAGGTAAATAATGGCCATCAAAACAGATTTTCTGAGGCAGCTGGACAAATTCCAGCTGATTATCAAGAAAAAGGTCACATCAAGCTATTCAGGCCCGCGCGAATCCAGGGAGTATGGCAGGGGATTGGTGTTCAAGGACCACAAGGAATATGTGGCAGGCGATGACTTCAGGACCCTGGACTGGAATGTCTATGCAAGGACTGAGAATTTCTACATAAAAAGGTATGAGGAAGAGCGGAACCTGACCGTGCATATCATCATTGACGGCTCTGCCAGCATGAATTATGGCAAGGACATAAAAAAATTCGAGTATGCCGCGATGATTGGCCTGGGATTTGCCTACATGGCGCTGAAAAACAATGAGAAATTCGTCTTTTCCCTTTTTTCGGACAAGCTGGAGCCGCTCAGGCCGCGCAAGGGCACCCAGCAGATGATGGAATTGCTGCAATACCTGAACAACCACAAGATAACGGGAAAGACAAAAATCGGCGATGCAATGCAGGCGTACAAGAAATTCATCAGCAGCAGGAGCCTCGTGGTGATAATATCAGATTTGCTGATAGATTCTGCCGAGCTGAAAGAGATATTGCCGCAGTTCAAGAAGCATGAACTAAAGGTCATCCAGGTACTGGACCCAATGGAAAAGGAACTGGACCTGACGGGCGATTTGGTGCTGCATGATGCAGAGACGAACCTGCTGCTTCGGACATTTGTTTCCAGGAGATTGAGGGAGAAATACAAGGGAAGACTGATGGAGCACAGCCAGGAAGTGGAGAATGTGTGCGCGAAATTGAACGCAAAATTCATTTCTGTGACAACAGACACTCCTGTTTTCGACGTGTTTGCGAAGATATTGAGATAAAAAACATTAATCCATTCAAGAAAAGCCAATATTCCCAACGCCGCCACCCTTGGCATCTTCCATAGACAGCAGGGCCAATACTATTCCTCACCTAAATCTTCTAACGGCATCATCTATTGTCTGGCTCGAGTGCTGTAGCCACAATCCATTTATTCCAGCATCATAAGCTTCTATCTCTTTTGCAGCAATTCCGGAATACCCGACATTCAGACTCAACATGCCTGCCATACAATAGATTACAGGCAAGGCTGGCCTTTTTTTGTCCGATGAAAATTTGGAAAGATCAACAACAACGTTCTGAATGCCTGCGCGCATCAGGTCCTGCAGGACCGGCGGCAATGCATTCAAGTCATAGCTTTCATCCATCCCTTCAATCACTGCAGTGGCTTTCTGCCTTAACGGCCTGAAAACTACCAGGTCATGCAAAGGCACATCCATTTGCATAATATTATAGAGCATAGCAGGAATTATTTGGCGGTTCTTTATAAAATCTTGCCCAGCTAGTCTGACCTGAGCTCAATCCTTCTCACGGCGTGGTCAATGGTTGGCTCAATTTTGCCATTGAAAACCTGGTCCAAATTGCCGAATCCAGTTGCGGCCTCCCGTTCAGAAACGCCGGTATACATTGCATTGAATCCGGGAGTCACTACCAATCCTTCAAGATAAGCCATTGTAATCCTTTTTGTTTCAGGGGGGCAATGGGAAAGGTCAATAATCACATTATGCTTGCCCATGTGCATTAAGTCCGTTAGAATTTCCCTCATTTCCCCAAAGCCGTGGGAGGCATCGAATCCCTGTATGATAGCAGTGCTGTCCTGGCCAGGCGGCGCTGACACAGGCAGGTTGTATTGTTTGCTGAGGTTAATTGGCACGTATTGCATTTTATCCTTTGGGCGATGGCGATTTATAACTCTTTGGCAGAGACTTTCGGCGGCCAAAGCAAGCTCGGGGAAATTCCTAAATAATTATTGTGTTAACTTTTTCACAGCATCTTCGATTGTTGGCTCTATCCTGCCTTGAAACACAACCTCATGGCTGTTAAAGCCTGCTGCGGCATCTACATCAGAGATTCCTGTGTACCTGACATTAAATCCTGCCCGCTTGGCCACTTCGTCGAGATAAGCAAGCCTGATCTTTTTGTCCCCGCCATAAAAAATAGAAAGGTCAATCACAGCATTGCGCTTTCCTAACTGCGCCAGTTCGGCAAGAAATTCTCTCATGTCCTCAATCTTATGCCAATGGCCTGATTTAAGCCCGTGCACTATAACTGTGTTGGCATTGCCTTCCGGTGCTGTAACTGTCAAATTGTAATCTTTCCTTAGTTGAACTGGTTCGTATGCCATTGTGATTTTCCTCATCAAAACATTTTATAGCTGAATTTAATTCCCTCTTTTTTGGCCCAATGCCCTTTTCAAGGGAATCGTTAATCTATCCTGTTCTTTCTTTATAAGTCCAGCCTTTCCGGCGGCCTTATTTTCAAGGGCTCTTTTGATAGCTCCCTTAATCTTGTTGTTTTCACTGCTTGCAGCTGCTGCTGCGTCGTCAAGACTCTCTGAATAGACGCGCTTCAACTCATCATTTTCCCATTGCAAAGGCTTGTGCAATAGATCATAAACTAGAGAGGAATCTCCAAGATAAACCCTGTCTCCTTCTATTTTCATGTTGCTTCTGTTGCCTTCAAAATCAAGGCCTCGCGGTGCATAATCCCAAATTGAAAGAAGCAAGTTTTTATCAGATGAGCCCGTGAGCTCTCTATAAAGGCCTGTTTCATTTGCTTCTGGCTCAACATTTCCCTTGAAAACCCTTGTATAAAGATAAGGGGAATCTCCAAACCTAAATCCTATGGCAACAGTACGGTCACTTTTCTTGTCATAATAATGCATTTGCCATGGCGAATCTTTCCCTTGCCCCCATTCTTCCCTCACATTTGCATTTGCCAAAATGGAGTCATAAAACGGCCTTAGCGCCTCATTATTTTCGACTGCATTCTCCAAGTCAACCTTTAATGTAAAATCCAAGTCCCTCATGGCCCAGGCGAGATTGTTTAATTTATGTTCAACTGTTGTGGTGTCTTCTTTTGGCACCGTGCTGGCCAAGCCGGGTGATTTTCCATCACTGCAATGCAGCGCAACAAGAGCTGCTGCGCCAGCCAGAATTATTGCTGCCTTGTCTGCAGCTGCGTGATACAAAGATTGTGTTTCATTTTTTTGAACTGGGCCCGGATTGTACATGGGATTGAAGTCCACCTCATACTATTTAAATTTATGTTTTTTTATTACTGTGGAATGGGTAAAAAGAAATCCAGTTATAAACAATTCCTCCCCTCTCTACCACTATGAATCAGGTCTTAGCGTTGAAAGTAAAATCCCACAAATGTTTGCACCATTGCGGATCGACCTCCAACTGCAATGCTGCGATAAAAGAAAGTATAAATCTTCTTAATATACTAACTTTCAAGTAGTAACTATTGGAAAGGCTTTTAAATTATGTGAAATAACATCGAATATATGGAAGGCGTTGCCAAAGTCGAAAAACTGGATAAGGATTTTTTAAGAGACATTAAAGCCCGTACTGTCAAAGTGACTTCTTCAGGCAGAGATGGTTCCCCCTCAGTTCATGTGGGCCACGGAATCCTGCTGAATAGGGAAGGCCACGTGCTAACCGCTGGCCATGTGCTTCGCTATTCCCCCTCACATATAGGGATAGAGGGCATCTATCGTCTTGGCAATCAAACAATCGAGAGATATAAGGTTGTCGGCATAAGTGAATATCTTGAACACCAGGACTTGGCTGTCATTCAAGCGGATTTTAATGATTCCAATATGACATCGCAACTGATTATTCCTAAACAAGACTCTTTCAGCCTGGGAACTCCACTGCAGCTAATAACTATCATCGAGCCAGGTGATAAACCACTCTTACTGGTTCAAAATGGCAAAATCATTCCGTGCCCTTATCTGGGATTTTATACACTGGCGAAAAAGCAGGAATTCCTAACTTCGCATAAATCCAAGGGAGGAGACAGCGGTGCTCCAATATTTAACCTGGGAAATGAACTCGTTGGGATTTTGCTCGGGGAATATGAACTGTATATAGGGGACATCGGCGCAAAGGACAATTTTTCAATATCCTCCAAAGTGCCTCCCATATATGCCCAGCTTTCAAAGTATGTATGAATCAAGTGTTGACAATTATCGGTGTTTTTATTTGTTTCCAGAATTTTTTCAAGATAAAAATGTTAATTATAGTTAAAATAGAAAAAATAGAGTAATGAATAAACTAATGGGTATTGGAACCATTAGGAGCAAATCAAAATCCAATAGCATGTCTGACCTCACAGCAACATTTTAGCTATGTCAATGGTTCTACAACTATACCCCCATTCATTGTCATACCAGGCAACGACCTGAACCAGATTTCCGTCAATTACCTTGGTCAGCGGGGCATCGAAGATGGACGAATGCGGATTGCCGATGATGTCTGCCGAAACAGGCTCGTCCTCTGTGTATTCCAAAATGCCTTTCAGCTCATTCTTGGCAACGGACTTGAACAGCTTATTAACCTCTTCAGCTGTAGTACTCTTCTTCACGGTAGCTGTGAAGTATGTCAATGAGCCGTCTGCAACAGGCACCCTTGTGGCAATGCCGTCCAATTTGCCTTTCAAGTCCGGCAATACCTGGCCAACGGTCTTGGCAGCGCCTGTTGTTGTCGGGACAATGCTCACTGCTGCGCTTCTTGCCCGCCTGAAATCCTTGTGTGGGGCATCAACCAGCCTTTGGTCTGCTGTATATGCATGCACTGTGCACATGAAACCTTTTTCCACGGTAAAATTGTCATGCAGAACCTTGACAACGGGCGCAAGGCAGTTTGTAGTGCATGATGCATTTGAGATAATGTTGTGCTTGTTCCTGTCATAGTCAGTTTCATTTACACCTTTTACAACGGTAAGATCCGGATCCTTTGAGGGGGCAGAAATCAGGACTTTTTTTGCGCCAGCAGTTAAATGCTTGGCGGCACCCGCGCGCTCGGTGAATATCCCAGTGCATTCAATTACCACATCAATGTCCATTGCCTTCCACGGAAGGTTGGCAGGATCCTTCTCATTCAGTACTTTAATCTTCTTGCCGTCTATGGAAATCGAGTCAGCAGAAAATTCAACAGCGCCGTCAAACTTCCTGTGAACAGAATCATACTTGAAAAGATGGGCCAATGTCCTGGTGTCAGTCAAGTCATTTATTGCAACAATGTCAATTGCAGAATCATTTATCCCAACCCTGCAAACAAGCCTGCCTATCCTTCCAAAGCCATTTATCGCAACCCTAATCGCCATGCGCACCACCCTTTTTAGTTAATTATTATGGAGGAGGGGATTAACGGCGATTTATATGCTTTTTGGTCTTCTTTTGTCCGGAGCTTTCGAAAAAACATGTTAGATTGCCGAAATAATATATATTTTGGAGGCATAACCAATTTAAGCAAAAATCCATGCGAATTGTCAAATGGCTCAAAAGTTATACTTAGATACATCAATTTGGAGGGATTATTACGAGAACAGGTCAGACAAGTTCCGTCCTTTGGGAGAATGGGCTTTAGAACTGTTAAACAAAACCATCCATGAAAAGGGAACAATCCTATACTCTGATTTAGTAGTTGAGGAGCTTAATATCAAATATGCGCAACAGGAAATTGATAATATTTTTTCCTTTGTAAGAATGAAGGGGATTTTAGTCAAGGCAGATATCTCCAGGGAACAGGCAAATGAAGCCGTTTTATTGTGCAAAAAGAAAAAGGTGGCTTTTGGCGATGTATTGCACGCAATCTTGGCCAGGGATTATAAAGCTATAATGGTTACAAGAGACAAGCATTTCCAAGAGCTCTCCAACATTGTTGAAATAAAAAAGCCGGAAGAATTACTTTAGATTTACACCATATTTTCTGGCAAAATTCTTGCCAACAGCCTCCCTAATGATCCTTTCCTCATTTTCGCTAGTCTTGACTTTTGCCTTGCCGAAATGCTTTCTCAATTCTTCAATAACTTTCTCTTTTTTTATGGAGATTAACTTGTCTCTGATGGCTTCCCTGATGAACTCTGTCTTTGTGCTGTAATATTGCTTCATGGCTTTGTCAATTTCCTGTGACAGACCATTTTCAACCTTAATTGTTATAGATTCCATGGTAAGCTTAAGTAAGACAAAGTAATATTTAAATGTTATGGTTTTATGCCCCTCTCTTCTTACTCTCCCTGCATGCATCCCACATCAGGCGAAAAATGCGCTTGAAGGAGTCGGCAATTGCCTGGTTCTGGATCCTTATGAAAAATTTCCTGTCATGCGCAGAGCTGAGTATGAACTTGTCGCCGGCAACCATGAACTGGGCTTCCATCTTCAATTCCTTGGGAAGGTACCTGACAACTTTTTCCCCGAGAAAATCCTTGATGTAAAATGGCTTGTCCTTCAGGTCATAATTGGCAAGCGTCCTTATGTCGACGCCTTTTGCCAGGTCAAACTTCTTTATCTTCCTGAGCAGGTATGGAATATAGTATTTCAGCAAAACATTGCTTTTAGGGGTTATGCTTATTGCATAATATTCCTTTATCCTGCCGGCAAGGGCCTCTGCAAAGCCCTGTTCATAAATGGCCCTTAGCCCTTCCTTGCCCTCAAAAACCTCAATGGTATAATTTTGGCCCCTGTCCTTGTACATTTTTTCCAGCTCAGGCATGGCATTCTTCAGGCTGTCCATCCTGCTGTCAAGAAGGGAATAAAACTGCTTTGGATGGGAGGCAATGAAATATTTCTTGCCTGATTTCTTCACAGAGCTGACCAATCCCCTGTCAATGAGCTTCCGCAGCGTGTCATAGACATAAGGCCTGTATAATCCGCACTCCTCGGCCAGATTAGTGGCACCGCTTTCACCAAGTTTCAGCAGTGCCAAATAAACCTTAATTTCATTTTTTCCAAGCCCAAGCTGATACAATGCTGATTCTACCATCCAGCCAACAAATCAGGCATGCTTTTTAAAGTTGTCGTAAAAATGACGACAAATTCTTATTAAGGGGAGAATAGCATAAGTGGGGATGAGCATAGATGACATTGCAGAGCCATCTACACCAGAAACAAAAGAAAGCCTGATGGACTACATACGGATAGGCGGCAGATCCCAACCATTCCAGCTGAAGTACCTTAGAGAAAAAGGGGTTGACAACGGAGATTTTTACCAGACGAACAAGTATACACTGGCATCAATTGCCGCAAGTGCAGCATCAATCGGCCTTTTCTATGCCCTGCCGATAAACTGGGCAGCCTTGCCGATAATCGGCCCGGCCATGCCTTACATAAGAATGTACTTCAATTATATCCGGTTGCCGGTGCTGGCTTTCCGGTCATTGTATGTCACATTAATCAAGAAGCCAATCGGAAAAATTGTGCCGTCCATTGAAAGCCTGGCAAGAAACATAGCCATGGGCATCTACAAGGGCATTTCTGCTGCCCTCTCCAGCAAAAGCCTGAAGCCAGAATACTCAAGAGTTGCGCAAGCTAATTAATTATCCGTGCCAGCCCAGTTGCTTTTCCTTCTGGAAAATCCTCAGCCTGGCCTTGACAACTGTGTCAGGATTCAATGAGATGCTGTTTATGCCCTGCTCGACCAAGAACTCTGCAAACTCAGGATAATCTGACGGGGCCTGGCCGCAAATGCCTATTTTCCTGTTCTTGTCCCTGGCAATCTTTATGACTTGGGAGATTAATTTCTTGACTGCATCATTTCTCTCATCATAAATGTGGGCAACCAGCTCAGAATCCCTGTCAACAGCAAGCGTCAATTGCGTCAAATCGTTCGAACCTATTGAGAACCCATCAAAGATTTCAGCAAATTCCTCGGCAAGTATGACATTAGATGGCACTTCGCACATGACATAAACCTCAAGGCCATTTTCCCCCCTTTTCAGGCCGTTCTTTTCCATCTCAGCCAGGACTTTTCTTCCTTCGGCAACTGTCCTGCAGACAGGAATCATCAATTTCAGGTTCCGCAGGCCAAATTCATTCCTTGCCTTCAGCATTGCCTTGCATTCAAGGGCAAATGCATCCTTGAAATCCTCAGAATAATATCTCGAGGCCCCTCGCCAGCCCAACATTGGGTTGTCCTCAACTGGCTCATAAAGCGTACCACCAATCAAATTCCTGTATTCATTTGTCTTGAAATCGCTGAACCTGACAATGACATCATTTGGGTAGAATGCAGCAGCGATAACCCCTACACCCTCAGCCAGCTTGTCCACAAAATACTGTGCCTTGTCCTCATAGCTTTCAGTCAGCTTGGCAATCTGCTTTTTCAGCTTCCTGTCCTTGAGCTTGCTGAAATCAAGCAATGCCTTTGGGTGTATTTTGATATGTGAATTAATTATAAATTCCTCCCTTGCCAGCCCAACACCATCATTTGGAATGAAGCTTTCATCAAGGGCCTGGGCAGGTGAGCCAACATTCATCATTATCTTTGTCCTTGTGCGAGGCAGGTCCTTGAGGTCCATCTGCTCAATTACAAAAGGTATAGCGCCCTTGTACACATAGGCATCTTCACCTTTGGAGCAGTCCAGTGTAATTGCCTTTTCATTCTCAAGAATCTTGATTGCATCGGATGTGCCGACTGAGCAGGGAATGCCCAATTCCCTTGAGACTATGGCAGCATGGCATGTCCGGCCACCCCTTTCAGTTATGATGCCGGAGGCGATCTTCATGATTGGCTCCCAATCAGGGTCAGTCATTTCAGTCACAAGTATGTTGCCTTCCTTGAACTTGCTAAGGTGCCTTGCTTCGCGTATGACCTGGACATCGCCGGAGGCAATCTTTTCACCTACGCTTTTGCCCTGCGCAAGCACACTGCCATTGCCTTTCAAAATCCATTTCTGTATCTTGTTCCTGTCTTTTGTTGCGTGGATGGTTTCAGGCCGTGCCTGGACAATAAACAACTGCCCGGTCTGGCCGTCCTTGGCCCATTCCATGTCCATTGGCTTGTAATAGCCAGCCTTCCAGCTGTAATGGTCCTCAATTGTCATGGCCCAGCTCGCCAATTTCAGTATCTCATCATTTGTAAGGACAAACCTGGCCCTTTCCTTCAATGGCACAACCTTGTTCTTGGTCATCTTGCCATCCTTGCCAAGCTCTGAAGAATAAACCATCCTGATTTTTTTTGAGCCAACCTCTTTTGAGATTATGGACCTGAATCCCATGCGGTAAGTTGGCTTGAAAACATAATATTCATCCGGATTGACAGCTCCCTGGACAATATTCTCGCCAAGGCCATAGGATGCTGTGACAAAGACAACGTCCTTGAACCCCGATTCCGTGTCAATTGAGAACATGACTCCCGAGCATGCCAAATCGCTCCTGACCATCTTCTGCACGCCAATGCTCAGGCCGATAGAGAAATGGTCAAAGCCCTTGTCCATCCTGTAGCTGATTGCCCTGTCAGTGAAGAGGGAGGCAAAGCATTTTTTGCAGGCATCAAGCAATAATTCGTCTCCGGTAATATTCAGGTAGGTTTCCTGCTGCCCGGCAAAGCTTGCATCAGGCAGGTCTTCTGCAGTGGCAGAGCTGCGCACTGCAACATCAACTCCCTTTCCATATTGCAGCTGCAAATGATAATACCCTTCTTTTATAGCATTTTCAAGCTCTTCAGGGAATTTTGTTTTTAGGATTAGGTTCCTGACCTGCTTGCCCCTTTGCCTGAGGCCGACAATATCCCCTTTTTTCAGGCTGCCAAGGATTCTCCTTATATCATCCTTTATGCCTGCCTTTTCCAGCAGGTAATGGTAGGCCCGGGCAGTAACAGAGAAGCCGTTTGGGATATTGACTCCCCTGGGAACAAGGTTTCGATACATCTCGCCGAGGCTGGCATTCTTTCCGCCGACGTATTTGACGTCTTCAATGCCTACCTGGTCGAACCATAGAATAAATGCGCTCTCCTTGTCTACCACGACAGTACACCTCTTTTTAGCTGATTTATATTAATCGGTCATATATATATTTTTTGATATAGGAAAAAATTATGCAATCCTTCTCAAATGCCTTATCAGGTAATTCTCTTCTTCTGTCTCTGCCTGAGGCTCATCAGCCTTTTCCTCTTTCTTCTCTTCAGCCTTGGGCTCTTTTTTCCTCTCTTTGGCGCTCGAAATAATCTCCTCAGGCTTGCCGAGCACAATTGCCTCATCCTTTTTCTTGAGCTCAAATGCGCCGATGCTTGCAGACTGCTCCTTGAGCACTATCTCAACTGTTGACATCTCCTCTTCGCTGAGATGCTTTGCCTGCCATTGGAAATTCAGGCCATCACCTTCAGTCCTCGGGATTATATTGACCATGAAATGCGGAAGGTCCTGGCCAGCAGCAATCCCGTTGCTTACCAAAATGTTCGTGCCCTGAACCTTCAGCTCCTCAAATACAACAACGCTCAGCTTGTTCACAACCTGGAATACATGGTTGACAAGGTAATCAGGCGTTTCTTCAATAATTGGGTGATGTGATTTTGGGATAACAGCCAAATGGCCATAGGCAGCAGGATTCTCATCCAGGTAGGCAACTACCTCATCGTCCTCATAGACCGCCATTCCCGTTCCGCTGGCAACCGCCTGGCACACCATGCAGGCTGCATTTTCGCTGCTCATTTTCTTCCAAGCACCCGCGCAATATCATCCAGGTCTATTGAGCCCTCATCATCTGATTGTTCAGGCCCCTTTGTTTCTTCAGCAGGCCTGATTTCAACAGAAGGCTTCGGCTTTTGCTTGTCAAACTTTATTGCAGGAGGCTGCTCTTTGGCCTCCAATTTCTCTGGCTCCTTCGGCGCTTCAAGAGAAAGAATCAGCTCAGCCTTGTTGCCTGGCATGGATTCCTTAGACCTTTTCAGGATAGCCTGCTGCACAGCCTGCAATTCCTCCTTTGCCATTTTTCTTCTCAGAAGGCCAAACCCTGCTATGCCATCATTTGCCTTTCTCGGGATGATGTGTATCATGAAATGCGGCGATTTCTGGCCAGCTGCAATACCATTTGCCACAAAGATATTCGAGCCTTCAGCTTTCAATGCCTTTAAGCCCGACTTGGACAGGCTTTTTGCAACCAGGAACAAATATCCGATATCAATGTCACTGATCTGCGGCATAATTGTCGCATGTTCTTTAGGCATGAGAAGGACGTGGCCTGGATTGGCCGGGTTAATGTCCAGGATTGCAATTGACTTTTCATCCTCAAAGACTTTCTTGGATTGCACCTTGCCCGAAATAATCTGGCAGAAAATGCAGTTTTTTCTCTGCAGCTCGCGAAGCTGGTCAGGTGTCATGTTTTTCAGGTCTTCCTCTGTAAGAGAAGCCAAATTCTGTTCCATGGAAGAATTCATTGCTTATTATTATATAAAATTTGCCTAATGCATCGGCACAGTGGAATTTTAATTTTCCTTACTTTGCAGTAGCATGTTATATATTCCTTTATAAATAGAAACTAGTGAATTAAGTAAACCAGTATACAAAAACGTAACATTTATATACTAGTTATGCTTTTAATATATTGTAAGGAAATCAAGTCCAACATCACTAACTCACGTTAATGGCGGGCTCCCCCCTAGCAGATTCTAACTTCTGACCCGAATCCACCCCCATTCAACCCACGCCAGGGGAGCCTTCCTACTCCTTTACTCCTCGCCGCAGGTTTGCGGCATTCCCAAGCGGCCAGGCAGAGCCGTCCAGTAACCTAATGTTCCTTAGGCGCAAGAAACTGCAATACCAGTCGAGATGGGCAGGCCTAAAAAGCCTGTCCATATCAATTTTATAGCCAAAGTCCGCAAAAATGAATGAACAAACAAAGTTGGTGATACAGAGAGCGCTGATAACGCTCCTGTTGGTGTATGGCGCATATCTGCGCGATGATCCCTCCAGTGTAGCTGTCTTAAGAACACTCTGGGGAGTCTAAGCCGGAAAAATCCATATGCATGGGGCTGTTTTTGTTTTTTATCAGCATAGGCATTAATTATATGACCTTTATCCAATTGCTTATTTTCTGTCAAAATTGTTATACTAGTGCTGATAACCCCCTGCAGAATGCTTATGGCAAAACCCTTATGTGAATATTATGGCAAATGCGGGGGCTGCAACCTTCAGCACCTGGAAACTGAGATTCAGCTTAAGCAGAAAGCTGAACTCATAAGGCATGTGATTAATTTTGAAGATATCCAAGTTTTCAGCGGAGAGGGATATGGCTACAGGAATCGACAGGATTTTTTTTTCAGGCGCAATGGCATTGGCTTGCGGGAAAAAGGGCACGCTTCCGAAATTTTGGTAGTGGATAAGTGCCCGATTGCCCAGCCGGAAGTCAATAAGATACTCATGGAACTCAACCTGCATTTTAAGGATAATGACAACTACAGCCTGAGGTCAGGCCAGGGAACTTTCATCAGCGCAATAGTGCGCGCCGCTGCAGAGGGAAACGGAGTCTGCTTTGTCCTCAATGACAATTCACCCCGGCTAAAAGAAGCTGTTGAGAAGATTGAGGAATATGCACGGGGAAGCCAGGCTGGCAATATCGCCGTATTTTATGTGGATCCCAACAACAAAGATTTCCGGGAGCCAAATGATGAAAACTTTTTTGTTGCAAAGGGAAATGAATACCTGGCGCAAAACTATCTCGGAAGGAAATTCTGCTACCCTATTGAAGGATTCTTCCAGAATAACCACCAGATGGCTGAGCAGATGCAAAAGTACTGCAATGAAAAGCTTGCTGCATATGGCACTTCCATGACGTCAAAGGCAGCGCTGCTGGACTTATACGGCGGCGTCGGCACATTTGGCATCATCAACAGCAGCCTGTTCAGGAAAGTTACGATAATTGACTTCTCTTCAAGGTCAATAGCCTGCGCTGAAAAAAATATCGAGGAAAACGCAGTCAAAAATGCGAAGGCAATTGCCATGGACCTCAGGAGCCTAAAAAAGTTAACCGTATCCGGGCCATTGTTCGCTATTACCGACCCGCCAAGGTCAGGCATGGATATTCGAGCATTGGATTCGCTGAATGAACTCAAGCCTGAGGCAATCATCTATATCTCCTGCAATCCGCTGCAGCTGGGCAAGGAGCTGCCGAGGCTGAAGAATTATTCCGTGAAATCAGCAGCAATGTTTGACATGTTCCCGCAGACAAACCATGCCGAGGCTATTGTAGAGCTTGGGCTGAAAAACTGATCATGGCCTTCCGGAGCAGCAGCTTCGCATCTCGTCGACATCAGAAAAAATCCCAAAGAATGCATTCAGGCTGATCTCCAGCTCTTTTTTCCCCCTCTTGGACAGGGAGTATTCTTTTTTCTTGTTGCATTCAACCAATCCCTTATCCCTCAATTCCTTAAGCGCAGGATAGATAGTGCCCGGGCTTGGCCTGCTCCCTTTCCTCTTCTGCAGCTCCATGGCCAGCTCAGCCCCTGTCATTTTCCCCTTATTCAGCATCCAAAGTATCAGGAAAGACAAATAACCCTTCATGTCGCAGTGGCCGGCTTTCATTATGCCCTCTCAACTTAGCAGTGTATATAAACCTTACTATCGCATATCCGATAACTTTAAATATAAGTATCGTATAACCAATATCGGACGCCCGATACATGCTTCACCCCCTGCATGGAAGGGCGCCGGAGGAATTAACATGAATTGCGGAGCGTACAGCTGCGGAGAAGGAGAATACAGCGGAAGGCAGTTCCTTACAACAACGGAGAAGGCAGAAATGCTGGAAAACTACAAGAAGTGGCTTGAGATGGAAAGGAAAGGCGTTGAGGAAGCAATTGCCAAGCTTAAGAAGGCCAAGTAAACTTGGCTATTTTTTTTGTTTTGCTTAAAACCTAAATTCTTCCCTTATTTGACCTTATAATCCAAACATATACCACTTAATCATCTCTCACCAAAACCTCAGCCTGAATGGGCGCGGGAATGCCTTTTTACCGACCTTATATGCCGACACAACCCTCTTAAGCCTGGCCTCCATAACATCGGAATTTGGGTAGGCTTTTTCTTCGGCCCTGAAGGCATGGCTGTGGTGGGTTGACCTGCCGTTCTTATAATTGTACTTGTGCTTTTTGTGAAGCATTTCATGGTGCATGACATAGTCAAGGAGCTCATAATCCTCTTTAAGGGCCTTGCTTATCATTATTGTGTCTGAGCCGTATTCATACCTGCCCAAAAGCCTGCCGGATTCGCCCCACCTAAAATTCGTCCTGTCTATCATGCCATTGAACATTTTTTCATTGATGCGGTCGAATGATTCCCCAAGAACCGGGTCGGATTCTGTTTTCGGCGCTGCAATGTGCACATTCTTAAGGAACTTGTTGTACAGGTCTATGTTGATTGTCTCTGCCTTGAGATGGAAAATTTTTTTCAGGAGGCTCTGGAAAAGGCCGACTTTAATCTCATCGCTGACCTCTTTCCAGGAATTGCTCAGGCCGAACTGCATCCTGCCTCGGCCATATTTCACATTGGCATTGTAATCGCTGAACTTTCCGGAATACTGCACCTTGACAGAATAATCAAGGTCCTTGCCGCCAGAAATCTCCCTGTACGCCTGCTTCACAAGCGCATTGTCACCCCAGGCGAAATTCTCTGCTGCCATGCTCAGCCACCATACTCGAACCTCAGGACTGCTGCAAACTTGCCCATATCCCTCAGCTGGACCCCTTCCCTTGTCTCAACAGAAATAATCTTTACATCAGTCTTGTACTTGTCAGCAATTTCCTCGAATTCCGTTATCTTGTCATCCTCAAGGGTTTCGGACAGGAGCAGGGTGTCGACAGCGCCCATCTGCAGTGCGCTCATCACATGCTTTTCGCCGTACGCGCATTTGTTCGGCTGCTTCAGAAGAGTCTCAAAGAACCTGGTCATGGCCTGTTTTTCTTCAGCAATTTCCTCATTGGCAAGCACATCCTGGCTTTTGTCTACCAGCTCCTGCAGGCCAAATTCATCAGTGTAGGACAAATCCTTGATTGCAATCACTTTTTTCTTCAGTTCATTTGTAAGCTGCGCAAGCTCCATCCAGTCATACTTGGTCGGCCCGGGGCCGCCCAATAAAATCCCCTTCAGCCCTTCCTTCATAAGGAATTCCTCCTTGACATGCTGGGCTATTTTTTTGTAGAATTCAAGGGCGGCAAGGTCCCTAAGGCTTTCAAATCGCTGGGCAGACTGGCCTCCTGCCCTTGTCTTGCCAGGAACATTGGACTTTAATTTTATCAATGGCACAATAGTCTTTCCGCGGAGAACTGCAATCTGCGCTTCCCTGCGGTCCAGCACCACCAGCCCGTAACTTTCCTTGATGTCCATCATGTCGCGAAGCAGGTCCAGCTGGAATTCCTTGTCGCACCTGTATAATCTAATTTTGACTGGGATAGGGGGCTCAAGGCTCCACACCTTTACATCAGACTGGCCTTCTTTTTCTGCGACATTGCCTGAGAACACGGCAAGGCCGTGGATGGGTGTTGATGAATAAAGCCTGAGGTGCTGTATCATTTTTTCCAGGGCATCAATGACATTTTTCCTTGTTGCAGTGGACTTGATGTTTGAGGCGGTCCCCTGCTCCTGTGCAAGATGGTTTAATATCTTGTTAAGGTCATATCCTTCAGGCACATAGACTGAAACCAGCTCTGTATGCCTGCCTCTATAAGTCTCCAGCTCCTTGATGATCTTCTTCAGTTCAAACCTTTGCTTTGAATTTATCATAGTCCTTCAACGGCTTAAGCTTAATAGAAACCAAGGGGCTTTATAAAAATATGCAAGGCCCTCTGCCAGCCAGCCGTGTGCAATGTGCGCTATTCCTGGCTGTCCGTATAGTCCATCTCAATCTTGCTGATGACAACGCCTCTTCTCTTGGGCCTGGTCTTATAGAAAGTTCTCTTTGTGAAGAAATAAACATTCTTGTTTATGTCCATTCCAAATTCCTGCAGGCCAAGCACATTGATTATTTCCTCCAAAATCCTTCTTTCAAGATACCTGTACTTGTCATGCAGCACGATGTCAACGCCTATATATTCGCAATAGCGGATAGTGGCAAAATTTGCAGTCTTGTCGTCATTGATGGTAAAATACCATTTTTCAACCTCATATTCCTTGAACGCCCTTTCCATATTCAGGGTAAGCTTTTTCCCAAGAAGTTTTTTTATCTGCTTAATTTCAGCAGGAGCCAGGTCCCTTTCGCGCTTCAGGGCATTGATCACGCTGACAGCCTCTGGCTTTGTCTCAGTTGTGTATTCCTCGACAAATGCAACTTCCTTTGCATTGTAGTA
The DNA here is from genome assembly GCA_018303405.1 of Candidatus Woesearchaeota archaeon. Lineage (NCBI taxonomy): Archaea > Nanobdellati > Candidatus Woesearchaeota > Candidatus Woesearchaeota archaeon. Next base: position 68,760 of record JAGVYD010000015.1, read on the forward strand.
TGTCTTGAATATCTGCCAGAATCCCTTGACCAGCCTTGCCTCAATCCTGACTTTGTACAGGTGGGCAGTCTCTTTCTCAAAGCTAATCAGGTCGTCGCTGTCAGTCAGCTTAAGCCACATTTTTGTTTGCATTTTCAGTTCACTCGGTCTCAACAAAATTTTCTTGAATTCTGTCGTCGGAACAAAAATATCCCTGGATTTTATATTTATATATTTTATGGTGTGTATGGATGCGCATCAGCAAATTTTGGGCTTACTTTACAGCATAGCCCCAGTTATTCAGCCACAACTCAAAATAGCCCAGGACTGTTTTTTTCCCATCGAATCCCGCTTTCTCAAGGTAATGCCTTATGGCTTTATGCGGATAAGTGGACTCATGCTCATGGATCTCTTCCTTGCTCACCAAGCCTGTCCTCGCCATAATCTTAAGCAGGCCGTCTGTCCACGGGCAGGGGGTTGTCAAAATCAGCCGCCCGCCAGGCTTGAGTATCCTGTGGATTTCCCTGAGAACCGCTGTGAGCTTTTTTTGCTGCAGATGCTCGAAAACCGCAAGCATGGCAACAACATCAAAATAATTGTCAGGATAGGATGTCCTGGGTTTTTCTTCAAGGTCTTGTTTCTTCAAGGTTATTTTGCCATAGGACTTGGATAATTTTACAAAAGGGTCGATGCCATGCTTTTCCCTGAATTTTGTATTGATGAGGAAAAAAGGATAGGAGCCGCAGCCAATGTCAAGGATTCTTCCTTTCCTGGCAGAGTCCGGAATCAATTTGTTTGCCATGGCTGCCCTTTTTTTTGAAAGGAATGATTCAAGAATTCCGTCGCCGCGGGTTACGTGCTGGTGCATTCTAATTTGTTCTGGGTTTAATCTTATAAAGGTTTGTTTTTGGAAATAATAAGTTGCATTTAAACTCAAACTTATAAAGAAATAATGTTTCTGGTCATGTGCCCGGACTCACACTTGCATGATACGATGATTGCAAGACGTTTATCCGGGTAACCAGGCCCGCCGCAAGGCGGGTCACTTCTTTAGGCCATTGTCACGTAGCAAAATTTAAATATGAATTGGACATGGGTCATCATAAATATTTATTTTGGCGGGGATATCCCCTGCCACGGGGAGGGATTCAGAATGGCAATAACTTATGACCCGCTGACACCGCAGGACAAGACATTGACAAAACTATTGGCTGAAGATGTTCTATCTGATTTTGCCGGAAAGTATGCAACTGGCCAAGCTACAAGCATCCCAAAGGACATGGCAATTGAAGTTGCAAGAACGGCAATCGAATTGTATGGTGCGGATGGATATGATGTAAGCCGTGTGACCCCATCAATGGTGCTTGCCAAAGGAATGAGCTGGGGGCACATTACCTTGGTAAGAAATGATGTCCAACTCCACGATACCATCTTGCAATACATACATGCAGAGCATCCATGATCTGCATTGCATGGAGTTCTGGGTATTGAGCAAAGCGAAATGCCCACAAGACTAATTTCGGTGTTAACGGACGAAACCGTTATGGGGCTGCCGGGGAGATTTTTTATCAAAAAATCTCGTAAAATGTTTGGAATTTTCCACTAGTTTCTAACTAGTGGCTGGAAAGCCAATGTCAAACTTTCAAGTGAAAAATTCATAACATGCTCAAGAACTGCTCACTTTTTAGGCAGTATCCAAACACGCTGCCTGCTTTAGCAGGCAGTTCTTGACAAATTTGAAGGCATAAAGCCTCTCGACGCGATCTAATGCAACCTTAAATTTCGCTATACCAACAAGGAGCGACGCATCAATATTGCAGAATGAAAGCTCGCAAGACTAAACCTCGAAGGATACCAGGCTACCCCACAGCCCCAATGAAATATATTGTGAATTTGTGAATGCGACCAGCAATATTTCAGATTGCTGAGCTCAGCGGGCTTTATGCCCTCTTTGTTTCTATCAAATCTCACAGAAATGCTTAGCATTTCTGGGACACCAAAAATCTGCGATTTTTGCGTGTTTTTTAAAGATTTGCCACGGCTACCCCACAGCCCCAATATGAGAATGGAAAGAATTTACTTTCATTATAAAAATGTATGTTAAATGCATATTCCCTAAACACTCATCTGTTTGTCTTGCCTACCACTCCTATATATGCTATGGCAAATGCGCAATTACAGTGCCATTCAAAATATGGTGTATAATCATGCTAATCATGGCTTGATTATATAGTATACTGCAATGTCTCAGCCTTCTTAAGAATAAAGCGTTGGTGAAACCCCGATGAGATCATATCATCTTTCATGAAAATGCAGCAAACGTGCAACCTATATCCCCCCTTATAAATGTGTTGTTTTTGACCTTCCATTAGAAGTTAATTTTTTATATTATCATGATATAGTATTAACAATGGACAAGTCGGATCGGGGAGATCACGCTCAGCTTATTGGCAGGACTATAGACAGGAAGTATGTGATTGAGTCCATTATCAAGCCAACCAGGAAGAGCTGGGTATTCAAGGCATATGAGCCCAGCCTAGATAGGCATATAGCTCTCAAGATTCTAATACCTTGGATGGATGATGCGAGAAAAAAGCAGGTAATTGCAGAAGGAAAAAGATTAGCCAGGCTCGAGCAACAGGAACACATTACCTCGGTTTATGCAGCAGGAGAGGACCAGGGCTTCTACTACATTGCCATGCAGTATGTTGATGGGAAGGATTTGGAACAGGACCTTGACTCAGGAAAACAGCTTTCTTTGGCAGAAATCATTGAGATAGTGCAATCAGTTGCTGCAGGAGTGGCCAATGCCCATAACGAAGGCATACACCACCTTGATGTTAAGCTCGAGAATATAATACGCAAGAATGGAAAAGGAAAGGGCCTGTATCTTCTGGACTGGGGAGGCAGGCTATCAGACAGCCATACTTTCTCTCCTACGGGCGAAACAGACATCGTTTCTAATCCATTTATGAGGGATATTGCGCAGTTGGGCGGGATATTGAAATATCTGTTGGAGAGATACAAAAGCCAGGACAGGAAAGTTCCAAAGGCGCTGGAACATATTGCACAGAAGGCACTAAGTTTCGGCTATGACGACGTTAAGGAATTTGGGCAAAGCATTGCAAAATATCAGAATGCAGTTTCGCGCCGAAAATTCATGGGCATTATGCTTGGAACTTTGGTTTCAGGTGCAGCCGCCATTTCCATATACGAGCATAACAGCTATAGAAGTTCAATAGAATATATCCAGAATGAAATTGCAGGAATCAGCGCACTGGACAACAGGGAACTGGCTCCTCTCTACAATGAGCTGTTGTCAAGGATTGTGGCTCAGAAAATCCGAAAGCTCGGGGAATCAGGGACATTCGGACCAGGAAACTACCTTTACGCAACCACCACTGATGGGAAATGGTTCAAGACGCATGGCAATGGTTACTCGACAGAAGGATACACTCCTGGACTTTGCTGGATTTGCCTCGACAGGACAAAGGAAAAGGAATTTGGAAAATGGGCCCGCGAAACCACTGAAGGGATAGATTTTGTCGAGGACGATGCTGGCAGTGTCAAGCCGGCGAGATTTTATTATTCGTATGGGAAAGGGTATATCATGACAGGAAATGAAGGTTACCTGGCCAAAGCAAGGCGGGCAGCAGATATCATGGCTTCGAGTTACAATGAAAATTCAGGAATCCTGGAGATTGCAGAATCCGGAGAAACCCCTGAGCTGCAGACATTAAAAGTTGACACAGTTGTGGTCCTCCCATTGTTATGGCTTGCCTTTGACAATGAACAAAACCCCAGCGAGAGACAGCACTATTTAGACATCATCATGAACCATCTGCAAACTCTGGAAAGATACAGCATCAGGAGGGATTCATCTGTAAGGGAACAGGCAGTATTCAATCCAAGGAAAGGAAAATTTGTGGGCGAGGCGAATTACTTTGCATTTGGGCCAGGATCTGCATATTCAAGAGGACATGCAAGGGCCCTGGAAGCGTTTGTTACAGCATACCAAAAAACAGGAATTTTCTGCAAACCTCCAAGAAACTGGCGGATTACTTCATTGAAAACCTGCCGGAAGACAATGTTCCATTCTACGATTTTAGGGATTTGGCTTCTTCAATTCCAAAAGACAGCTCAGCTGCAGCCATAGCACTTCAGCCCATAATGCAATTGTATATCCTGACAGGGCGGGAAAACTATAAAAAAGCCTTTTCAAGGATGTTACATTCACTATCCTCAAAAAAATACCTGTCTTCTGATGTGGATGATTATGAGGGGATTATTATGCATGCATGTGCAGATAAACGGGCAGGCGAATACACTAATTCATCCCTCATATTTGGCTGTTACAGTTATGTGGAAGCCTTGTCGCGCTTGCCTGGTATGCAAATATAAAAAAAGAATAAAAAAATTCAGTTATGTTTATGGAGGCGGAGAAGTGCTGTTTCCCAGACAATCATTTGGATAACCCGGCTCATGATGACATTCTGGCTCTGCCATGGCCATCAGGCTTCCTCCCTGGAATGCCAAATCCACATAGCTCAATTCCTTTGTCTGGCTCTGGCTGCCTCCGAACCCCGCGATGAATAACATCACAGCTGCTAAAGCAACATACATTATCTGATACATTTTTTTCATAAAATCGCCTCCCCTATACTACTTATCCTATATCACTTATTCTGTTATGCCCCTGTGATAAAAATCCCACGTAAGAGCCTGGATAACTTTTGCAGATATGGTACATAAAATGAGGCTAGTTATCATGATTTTTATCCCAATACAAAATATAATCGCAGAATGCGCAAGAGTGTGGCTATAACCTTATTTCAATCACTGTGGACAGTAAATCACGTATGTCCGAGCATATGTCATACAGGTAAAAAGATGCCCAGGAGTTGGACATTAAAAGATCTTGCTTCATGTTTTTTGTCCTCTGGAACAGGCTTTCCATTTTTGCCTCGTTGTAAGAATAAAACAATCTGTAAAAATCGGCCAGGCATTCATTGATTTCGGCCAAATTGGCCACTAATTTGTCATCAATCCTTTGCCGATTGGCAAAATACACGGAGCACATGTCCTTATAATGGTCTGCTATCCTTTCCAGCACCTTAATCAGGTGATAATACTGCGGGATCTTTTTATGGTTGCCTGATCCGTTTCTGGCCAGCATCCTGATGCCATAATTGCAGAATCTGTTGATTGGATAATCCTGGCCTGCCATGGATTTCAGTTCAGCTGTATTCCTGCTTTTGATGATGTCAAGGCTCTCCGATGCGAAATCCAGGGTCAGGAGCCATAATCTTCTCAGGGCAATCTCAAATTCGTCGCTTGAATGCCCAGTGAGGTCCTGCAACAGGCAATAGTTATTTTCCTGCCTGGTGATTTCAAATCCTATCATCTCATTGGAAATCAGGCTCCTTATGACATTAATGTATCCAGGACTGGCATAAGTTAGACCCATCTCATCATATCCCAGCCTGTAGAGCGAAGTTATGTAGCTTTTGCCAAATCTCTCAAAACCGCCGATATCTATTTCCTTTTTGGTTCTGGCAGAAATTGGGCCATTCTTGATTATCAGTTCCCTGCCTTGCTCCGTCACTTCAAGCTCATGGCCTTTCTTTATGTGGCATGTCTTTATCCAGGCTGAAGGCAGAGAAATAGTCAACGTTGAACTTCCATGCAGGACAACTTTCCTCTTCATATTATGCACCCTTTTTCACATGGCCCGGCCATATACTATCATTGAATATTGGAAGCCTTTCACTATAAAAATGTTTTCAAGTCCTGGATAAATATACACCGGTGTATACAATGTGATAACAAAGTATATATCATAAACTGATCTTAAAAACTCTTATCATCCCAAACATGGTAGAAATAAAATGGCTTCGGTTATAAGCACAAAACGAAAAGGGACCAAGGTAATCCTAGAATTGGCATGCGAATATGATGAATTTCTGCAGTTGAAGGGGCATCTTGATGATATCCACCTATTTACTGAAAAAACTGCGGTAATCAGGACAAATATCAGTCAGCGGGGAAGAAATGAGGCCACCAAATATTTTCTTATCCCCCGGGAATTTAGGAAAGGGTTTCTTTTTGAAAATGTAACTTCCTGCCAAAGACTCGACATTCCAGAAAAAGTGATATTCATATATGTGGTGGACAGGTATTCAAAAAACCCCTCTAAAAGGGAGATTGTCCTGAAAAATATCGAGAAGAGGGTAACATCGAGCACTAAAGCGGCAAAGGATTATCCTTTAGTGTACAGGCAGGATATTTTATAAGCAATTTTAAGTTACGAGAACTCAAATGTTATCCACATAGTTTGTGCATAGTCCTCTTTGTAACAGAGGCCATTTAATAGCGATATCAATGGATTGAAAGCTAAACTACATTTTATGAGGCAGTGCCGATGGATATAATGGCTGAAAAGAAGGGCAAATATGTGCAGTATGAGGAATCCCAGAATCCATGGGAAACATCAGAGTCTGATTTCCCCGAGATGGGGCGGCCTGCCGAGAAGCTGCGTTTTATGCTGAACTATGCTGTATTGGCTCCATCAATATATAACATCCAACCATGGATTTTCAAAATCTTGGACAATGAGGCATATATGTATGCTGACATGAGCCGAAAACTTCCCATTGCAGACCCGGACCACCGGCAAATCCTAATATCCTGTGGCGCAGCTTTGTTCAATCTTAAATGTGCCATCGAGCATTTTAGGTATACTTATAAAATGGAATTGTGCCCAAGCACGACATCACCTGATCTGCTGGCTACCATCAGCCTCGGCAACAAGTCGGGGCAGTATTATTACCGTGATAACCTCTTCCATGCCATTAAGCTCAGAAGGACAAAATGGTTGAGGTTTAAAGACCAGAAAATACCTGATATTCTTCTTGACAACCTGAAGGAAGTGGCCTGTCTTCACAACACGTGGTTTCAGGTAGTTCACTTGAATGACAAAGACAACGTTATTACTGACCTGATTGTTCAGGCAAAATCGGCCCTATCGAAAAATAGGGATTTTTGCAACGAGCTGGCTTCGTGGCTGCGTTCTCACAACTCTTCTTTGGATGGCCTTAGCAGCCGGACAAAGGGATATAGCCCGCTTGTATCAGTGCTGATCCCGTTGCTTGCCCGAAATTTTAAGTTGGGGAATAGCATAACCACCAAGAATCAAGACCATATACTCAATACATCTACTTTAGCCGTGCTGGGCACACAAGATGACACTCCCCTGGAATGGCTCCATGCCGGCATGTCCCTGCAAAACATCCTGCTTCATGCAACAACAGTTGGGTTAAGCTATTCCTTTGTCAATGATCCGATTGTGGTTCCTGAGCTTAGGAAAAAACTCTCTGAAGTCCTTAACCGCGAAGGATATCCTCAGATCTTCCTTCGTTTTGGATACAGCCCGGACATTGAGCCCACTCCAAGACGCCCTGTTGGAGATGTTCTTATTTGAAGCCGTGTGTCCCAACGGGCCTAAATGCCTGTAATGCAATGGCCTGCCTTGCGGCGGGCCTGGTTATCCGGATTAGCGTCTTGCTTCTTGCAATTCATATCCAATTCACAACCTCATTGCATAATACGGCCCGTAAAGGTCAAATATCAGGTCCTGTGCTGTCATAATGTGGTGCAGCAGTATGATTTCCCTGCCTTTCACCTTTCCCAGCAAATGCAGTGTTTTGCCCGAAGCCTCATTCTTGATTCTATAAAATTCCTTTGCCTTGGAGGGGTCAAATTTGTAAAACAGTTCATACAGCAGCCTGAACATCATGTTTGTTTCCCTGACCGCATCCAGGACTGCCCTGTCTATCCTGTAATCTGTCTCCCTGAAAAAGTAAAGGCAAATTGCCTTATATACATCCGCAATCTTTTCAAGGTCGCGTACAATCGCATACATGAACAACGTATTCTCGGGGTTGGCATAGCCATACTTGTTCAATACCCTTTTGCAAAAATCAGTGTATTTGTTGTTTGTTCCTTCGTGCAGCGAAATGCCTCCCAGCTCTTGGAATTTACCGCTGGCCAAAGCCCGATAGCAGGATTCCCCCATTTCCAGCTGCAGCAAAAAAGTGCGCCGGAGCATGCTTTCATATTCCTCGCTTTTTACATCAGTTATGCTCCTGACGGTGCAGCTCGTGTCGGTCTGCGACACAACTTCAAAGCCAATAAGCTCGGAGATTTTCAAAAGCAGGGAATTTTCTGCTTCATCGCCTGAGAAGTTCAGCCTGACCTCATCGTACCCCTTATGGTAGACATAGGCCAGGATGTTCTTGTGCGGCATGCCTATGTCCTTAGCTTCGAGGTTCAATCTCTTTACCTTGGGCTTGCTCGGCTCGGCAGATACAATCAGCTGCTTTTCCCTTTCCTCAACATCTATCTCCGCTCCCTTCCTCAGGCTGTTGGCCTTTGCCCACTTGCTGGGCAGGCTGACCATCAGCGTTGAAGGGCCAATAAGTGCAATCTTCCGCTTCATTGTTCCCTGCAGTAGGTTCAAATATATAAATATTTCTAAAAATTATAATATTATAATTATTATTATAATTATATAATAAGAAATTAATATTTTTGGGCGCATCCATCATAACTATTCCGACGAGCCCGGAAATGGGAAAGGCTTGACAAAGGAGGATGAGAAGATGATGGAAAAAAGGGATGCCCTGATATTGAGCCATTTGAGGAATGATGCCCGCGAGACCTTGACGCGGATGAGCAGGAAAACGTCTATTCCTGTGTCAACAATCTATGACAGGCTAAAGGCGCAGGAGAGCAGCATCATCAAAAGATACACTGCTTTGCTTGACTTCAATGAGCTTGGCTACAACGCAAGATGCAAGGTAATACTGAAGATTGCGCGGGAAAAAAAGGAGGCGCTTGAAAAATTTCTCATAAGCCATATCAGCGTCAACAGCCTGTACAAAATCAACAATGGCTTCGATTTTCTGGTCGAGGGCATTTTCAAGAGCATAAAGGAGAGCGAGGATTTCCTGGAGGCCCTTGAAATCAAATTCGGCGTGAAAACAAAACAGGTCTACTATATAATTGACGACATCAAACGCGAATCCTTTATGAGCGACCCGGAACTGCTGGGAATATTGGGATTGGTTTAGCAACATGTGTTATGCAGGGATGGCAAAACGCAATAGCTTTATAATGTTTGGAATTTTCCACTAGTTTCTAACTGGTGGCTGGAAAGCCCATTTCAAACTTTCAAGTGAAAAATTCCTAACGTGCTCAAGAACCACGAGGTCTGTGGAACTAAACATGACATCCCACCGGTCGTTTGCTTTAGCAAACCGACGAACAAAGTGACTCCGTCTGACCGGTGGTTCTTGACATGTCAGAAATCGACTTTGCACGCTCCGAGCTTTAGCTCGGTGAAAGAATATCGATTTCTGAGCATGATGGAAATCTTCGATTTCCAGCATCCTGAAAATGTGAACATTTTCATGATAATTTGCAAAAATTACAGGTAAATTGGACAAAATGGCTGAAACTTATTTTGTGGTGGACATTGAAACATGCCCTCATGACCTGGAAAGGCATTTTTCCATGACTGAAGAGGAAAGAAAGGAGCTGCTCAACCCAATAGATTCCAGGATAGTTGCCTTGGGCTTGCGGAGCAATGGGAAGAATTTTATCTTCCAGTCCGATGACGAGGCAGAAATGCTGTATAAATTCTGGCAGGAGTGGGAGAAATGCAGGAGCACAAGCCCGTTCATCAATCCTGTCGGGTTCAATATCCTGAATTTCGACCTTCCATTTCTGGCCGCGAGAAGCTTTATACTTGGAGTGAAAGTTCCGCCAATCAATCTCAAGAATGCTATTGACCTGCGGGAAAAAATCAATGCCTATCGCTATGACCCAAAGCGGGGCAAGCTGAAGGAATTCGCAGAACTGCTCGGCCTTAGGGTCATGGACGTCGACGGCGCTGATGTCGCCAGGCTTTGCAAGGAAGGGGATTATGCAAAACTAAAGGAATACCTTGAAAATGACCTGATTATAACTGACGCGCTTTACAAAAGGGCCGTGGAGACAAATGTTGTCAAGATAACAAAATGGTAGCTGATTTTACAATAAATAACCAGGATTAAACTTCCCCTTTGAGTTTTCTTATTGCTTCAATGGTTTCCCTGTACATGCTTCTTTTTTGGGCATACTCCGGGGCAGATGAATCAAAAATGTAGGCAGAGATTCTCTCCCCTGTCACAACATCGCGAAATTCCTGGATATCCTCCAATTTGCCTTCCAATCGAAGTCCTTCGGCATTTTCACCATGGCTTTTTGCAATCTTTTGGACAAGCACATATTGGCCAGGCCTTGCAGTATAGCCGTGGTTGAGATTGAAGATCATCTGGCTTTGCGGGTCATAGGCATCCCCGTTTTCTGAGCAGACCACAAGAAGCTTAAAGAGTTTTTTCAGAGAATCCTTTATTGGAGACTCCTTCATCTCCCTGAGCACTAAAGCTGCTGCAAGCTGCGGCTCGTGCGCTACATGTTTTTTGAACTGCGCTGTTATATCTCCCATATGCGCTCTGGCACCTGGGAAAGATGCATACTATATAAAATTTGGCAATTTTAACTATCCTACAGTAGTACTTAGAAGCCTAAATTTTCAATTCTTTTTTCCAATGCCTGCAGACGCTTTCTGTTTTCCCAGCGGCAATGCCTGTGTACTTTGCCGGGTTTTTGAGAATAGCAATCTGGTCTCTTGTGAATTTGGCAAGGTAAGGCTTTAATCCTGGATCTGCGAAGACCAATTCTGCCAATGGCACATTTTTTTGCTGGCTTTCCATCGTAAGCTTTCTCACATGCTCGTGGGCGTCCGGATGGTTGTGCGCTGCCAGCAGGATGTACAGCGGCTCTGCAACAATCATGCTGCTGTTCTTCTCAAAGTTCTTTTGGATATTTTCCCTGTCAACTGAAAGCTTGAGCATGGCCTTTTCGAGCCTGGCAGCCATAATGACCAGTCCTGCCAAGATTTCCGGCACAAACCTTGATGAGGCTGAATTTGACAGGTCCCTCTGGTGCTCGCTTATCTGGTCAGAATAAACAGTTGACATCCTGGGCATAAACACCTTCCACATGCTTTTGACATTCTCAAAGCTTATTGGATTGCGCTTGTGCGGCATCGTGGACGAGCCGACCTGCTCCTTTCCAAATGCCTCGCCAACCTCTGCGATCTCGCTTCTCTGGAGATGCCTCATGTCATCTGCAAGGTTTGCCATGACGCCCATGGCTGAAATGACTGCATGAACATAATCTGCCAAAAATTCCGGCTCAACAATCTGCGTTGAATGCGTTGCGGGCTTAAGTCCCAATTTTTTCAGCACATCATTTTCAAAGCCTTCAGGGTCCTTGAAAAACAACCCTGATGCATTGTAGGCGCCAACTGCGCCTGAGATTTTTCCACGCAGGTTTTCTGTGGCCTGCTTTAGTGCAACAATCCTTGTGCCGAGCCTGGAGACATATTCGGACAATGCAAAGCCGAATGTTATTGGCTCCGCGTGCTGGCCGTGTGTCCTGCCTATCTGCAGGGTTTCTTTTTCCCTCAATGCAATGCCTATCAGGGTTTTTTCGAGCGATAACAAAGAGGGTATTAATGCATTTTCCCCGGCTTCCCTGCAGCGCATTGCCTCTGCTGTGCTGATGATGTCATGGCTCGTTGCCGTGAAATGCACGAACGGCTTGGCCTGGGGGCTCAATCGCTTCCTAATCATGTTTGCCAATGCCCTGACATTGTGCTTAATCCTGTCTTCCTCAACATAAACCTCTTCTGCCGTGACCTTTTCAGCGGCCTTTTCCACTTCCTCTGCAATTTTCCTGGAGCAGACTTTTCTCTCAGCGAGCGTTTTTGTGAGCGCGACTTCAACTTTAAGCATGTACCTAATCATCGCCGCCTCAGAAAGGTATGGAGCCAATTTTGAGAACACAGACTTATCCCTGCCATAATACCTGAAATCAAGAGGGGATATATTGTCGAATATGTCCATGCCAATTAGAGATGCCTGTCATTTAAAAGGATTGCGGAAAATAATTTTACCATTATGCAGGGAGTAAATCGGCAAGATTTATAAACTGGAATGGTCTTTTATTGGATATACATAACAAATTATGACCAAGGGGGCTGAAGAGGTTTGACAAGTCAGTCAGGGCTGCCACAAATGATGACATTCCTCCAAATGTCAGGATCCACTGATGCACAGCACTGAATTTTGTTTAGGATGATGTTTGGTCTTGGATTACACTGAAATGTTGTGGAGAGACGATAAAATGGCTACCAGAACAAATTACGATGCATCAAGGCGGGATTTTCTAAAAGCAATGGCCGTGCTTGGCAGCGGAGCCATAGCTTCAGGCTGCAGCGCCGTTGACCTTACAAGAATGGTGCAGGGCGCAAATGCAATTGGTGCCGGCAGGGTTGACTTCAGAAAGGCAAAGGCCGATTCAACTCCTGCAATAAGGCAACTATTTATTGATGATGTTTTGGCAGGGTATTACACAATCGGCACCAAGCCAAAAAGTGTCGCAAGCGTAAGATACTCTGAACTTTCTGACCGGGGTGAAACCCGTGTTAATGCCTATGACTTGCCAGATCTTTCATTCATCAAGGTAGTTGGAGAAAAAGCAGGGGAGCTTGGAACAGGAATAAAGTCGCGATTGTATGTCACGCCAAATGCATTTGGCCAGCTTGTGCAAAATGAAAATGATTTTTTTGGCCATTTAAAATATGCGTACAATCTGGCTGAGCAACTGTACAGCAATCTCGATGGAATTGAATGGGGCGAAGTCATTAAAACTTTGGGCACAGACAACAGATATACTCTGAATAACCTGCGCGGCCTGGCCGCGGCGGTGGCACAGTACAGGGATGCAAGCAATACTGCCTGGAGCAAAACCAACGAGCATATTGTTGACTTTAATTACCTCAGCCGTTACTTTGGATTAATTTCCGATAATGGAGTTTCACAAACCGGCAAGGAGGATTTTGCGAGGAAATATTTTAATCCGTATTTCTTTGAAAGATTTGATGAGCTGGAACAGAGCGGTGTTGCCTACAAGCTGATTAAGAAGGAGGGAGTGTACCATATTGAAAAGAACGGCAATGCAGTGCCCCTGCCGGCATCCGTACAGGGGTTAGTGAAGAAATCGTAAAATCCTCTGCTAAACCATTTTTACAATTTGGTTCAATCTTTCTATCCTTTTATTGCCCGCAGTTTTCAAGCCGATGAAATAAATCCCTGCTGCCCTGGCTGCTATCTTGTCAGTATGCTTGTCACCGATGTAAATTACCTGGCTGGCCTTAAGATTGAGCCGCTTTAAAGCAAGAAGCAGCATGTCAGGCGCAGGCTTGATTTTTTTCACATCATACCTGAATACCATTGTTTTGAAATATTTGGGCAAGCCAAATTTCTGCACAGTTGGAAATGAAAGATTCCGGGGGGTGTTGGTCACGGTTGCAAGGGTCAAACCTTTTTTCTTCAATCCCTTTAAGGTTGGGATTGTGTCAGAAAAAATGCTCACCTTATTGATGTGCTTCATGTAGTTTTTGTGTATGTATTCCCTAATCTTTCCCATGGCTTCCTTTTTTGCCTTGCCTGACAAACTCCTGGTTAAGTGCCTGGAGAACTCGCCAGCATGAGTCAAAAAAGTGCTTTTTTTCTGCGGCTGCATGTTCAGCTCTTTCAGGATTCCCTGAAACAGCACCCACCACAATCCATCCTCAGAATCAATTAGGGTTCCATCTATATCCAAAATAATTGCCTTTATTTGTTTTGGGATTCTCATTTTGCAGCATCTTTGAGCTTTTGCCGGATGGTATCGCCATCAACGGCAAGGAAGTTGGCGTTCCCCCAAATGTAGGTCGCCATAATGCCATCCATAGCATCTGGATTAAAGGTTAGAAAATAAACATGGGGCTTGCTGAAATCGGTTTCGTCAAAATTATGTATGTTGGGATAAGTTTCTGTATTATACCTCTGCCTAACCCTGTGAAGAAACGCCTCTGCCTTTCTCTGTCCCCCTACCCTTGATATGAATAATGGGTCTTCAAGCAAAGTATCCAAAAATTGGTCTTCCGACCGGCTTTGGCTGATTTGCGATGCATCAAGCACAATTGCATGGCCTCTCGGCAAATTGGCAATGCCGCGCCTGTAATCTGAAAAAGAATAAACTTCAATATCCCTTCCATCCGGCAGTTTACCCTTGAGCAAATCCCTAATTTCGCCAAATCCGGCCTGTGATTTTATTTGATCAATGTCTGTCAATTCAGCGCCCACTCCCTGAAGGCCGGGCATGGAGGAATAATCCCCTGGCTGTGCAGTCCGCACATCGATTTTTGAAGGCGTGTTTATGAAGCCGCCACCGTGAAGGACAATCACAACATTGTTGCCTGCTCCAGACACTCCGGCAATCTCTTCGGTATTGGATGTATGGAAACCATCCCATATCTTACTGTCAAACCTGGAGTTTATGCTGCTGTTAATCAACTCCGGCATGGTTGCAATAATCCCATCAGGACCGGAAAAATCCCTTGCGACCAGGAGCGCATGGGGCACGGAGTCCCCATAAAACGCATTTGCCTGGAGCCTGGAAACCACGCCCCTGCCCGGAAGCGAAACATTGTACAATTCTATTGTCATCTGCCTTGCCTTTTCATCTTAAGTATCCTTTCTCCTTCAGATTATTCGTGACCCTTGCGAGGATGCCTCCCTTATGCTGCTCAAACTCCTTCCCTGTCATCTGCTCATAGACTTCAATGTACCTTCTGGCTGCCTCTATCCTGACTTCATCCGGCAGCTTTGGTGGCTCGCCATCGCCCATATAGTTCCGCTCTGAGATGAGCCACTGCCTTACGTATTCCTTGTCAAGCTGCTTCTGCTCCATTCCATCCTCGAATAATTGCTTGTAGCTGTCAAGGTACCAGAACCTTGAGGAATCAGGTGTGTGGATTTCATCAATCAGCACCAATTTGCCGTCAAGCAGTCCGAATTCGTATTTTGTGTCGACAAGGATCAGGTTGTTTCGCTGCAAAAGCTCTGTTCCATGCTCATACAGCTTTAATGAAACTTCCTCAATCTGTTTCCAAATCCCAGGAGAAACAAGCTTTTGCGCAACAATTTCCTTTGGTGTTATCGGCATGTCATGCTCGCCGTGCTCTGCCTTGGTGGAAGGCGTAAGAATAGGCTGGTCAAAAGGCTGCTGGTGTATCATGCCCTCAGGAAACTTGATTCCGTACATGTCCCTTTTGCCGGATTTATAATCGCGCCAAAGGCTTCCCGTAATATAGCCTCGAACAATAACCTCAACTGGCAGAGGCTCGCATTCCAGCCCGACCATGACATTTGGGTCTGGGACATCAATGGCATGGCTTTTTACAATGTGCTTGGTGTGCTCAAACCAATGAGCAGCAATTTGGTTGAGAACCTGGCCTTTAAACGGGACTTTCCCAACAATGTGGTCAAAGCATGATATCCTGTCAGTAACAACTATCAGCCTTTTCCTGCCGGGCAGGGAATAATTATCCCTTACCTTGCCCTGGTATTTGTTTGGCAGCCCAAAGTCTGTTTTGTCGAGAGTATTATTGAGCTCATCCCTGATCTGTTTTGTTGTCAGCATTTCTTCACCTCATACTGCTGGCCCAAGCCTATTTAATGAATTTTTTAACGTACTCAACCAACTTATCATGCAAAATCCCATTGGAAAGTATGAACAAGGTATTTTCCGGCATGCCAAGGGTTAATGGAGCGCCATCAATAGTGGTTGCCTTGCCGCCGGCCTCTTCAATTATCATTGAAATTGGCACGACATCATGCGGTGGAACCAAGTTGGCAATGTTTGCTTCCATTTTGCCCGTTGCCATGGACATGCCCGTCATGCCTATGCTGCCTGTCCTGGTTGTTTTCTGAAAATGCCAGAATGCATGGCTGCTGAGCTCCAGCAATTCACCTGCATGAAAATCCGTCCGGGCAATCCCAATTGCGCACCTTGCATCCTCCAATGCGCTGATTTTGGACACATGCTGCCTCTTATCACCCAGAAAAGCCCCTTTTCCCTTTTCTGCCCAAAGCATTTGCCTGGTCATAGGCTGGTAATTGACCACGAAAACAGGCACGTTTCCCCTGGCAATTGTGATTATTGTTGTGATGTTCGGGAAGCCGAATGTAAAATTTACTGTGCCGTCAAGCGGGTCAATAAGCCAGTGGAATCCCCTGTCATCATAATCTTCTGTCCTTCCCAGCTCTTCCCCTGAAATGTGGGCGCCTGGAAATTTTGCCCGTATCATCTCCCTGACGCGCTTTTCAACATCCTTGTCAGCCTGGGTAACATAATCACCCCTGGTTTTCTGTGTTTTTTCAATGTTGGCATGAAAATATTTTTCTATTATTTTGCCGGCTTCTATGGCAGCGTCAAATGCCACCTTTTTCATTTCCTCAAATTCCTTGGGATTATAGCTCTCCTGCATTTTGTTTTCCAGCCCCCTGCAATTATTGCAGCCCTTCAATTATCTTCCTTTTCAGGGAGTCGCGGTAATCTTTGAGCTTTGATGCGTACTTTCCGGAATAATCCAGGATTTCAACAGCCGCAATTGCCGCATTCTCTGCCCTGCCAACGCCCACCCACAGCCCTTTTCTCATCATGTGGAAAAGCTCCAGGCTTTTTTCAGGCGTGGAAGTGTCAATCAGCGGGACATTTATTGTCAACCCTTTTTCCTCGTCAGCGTTTCCAAAATTGATATTGACATTTTTTAGGTTGGGAGAATCAGCAAATTCATGGCTTACCCCAAACTGATCCAGCATTTCAATTGCTTTTTTGGCTTTCTGGTTTTTTATGTCGCCAATGATTGTGACTCCATGGTATTCGCGGAGCATGAGCTTTGCATATTTTGCAGCTTCATCAGCATTGTCAGGCCCCACAGCCAGGACTGGTATTCCAGGAGGCATCTGCACAATCGCAAGCAGCGAATCCATGCCTGAAAAATTGCTGTCCACAGGAACTCCAATTACAGGCCTTATTGTCTTGGAAGCAACAACGCCGGGAAGATGCGCGGCAAGGCCAGCGCCTGCGACAAATACCATTGCCTTTGACTTACCCATGATGTCATCAAGAATATCCGGGCTTCTGTGCGCTGAACAGACAACTGCAGCGCTCTTTGGAACATTCGCCTGAATCCTGTCATAAACCTTGCTGTCAGAATCGCTGCCGAAAATGATAAGCACTTCTGCTCCCAAAGCCCCGGTCAAAACTGAAGATCGGCCATTATTCATATGCACCCCTCCGCTATAAAGGCATCCGGAATTCCTTAAATATCTTTGCATGTAAGATGCGGAATCGCGCAGCCAATGGTACCTTGATTCGGATAAATGAAACCTATTTAGAAACAATGTCAGCTGTCTGATAGTGCCGGTTATAGAGCAATTTCCTGGCCATTTCCCAGGCAAGGGCAGCCACATTCTCAGGCTTTTCATCTATCGCAAGGGTCCAGAGGATGCCTTTCTCCACTTTTTTGATTTTGGCCACACCGAGCTGATGCTTCAGTGTGCCTGCCAGCTTTGAGCCCATGTCTCCCTTGTCTTTGACAAGTATTCGCGGCCTCCTGTCCCCCCAGGGGTCCTGCGGCTTCTTGAAAACTGCCCGATGCTTGTTGAAGTTCATGATTATGTCAACTTTGCTAATCTTATCAGCAAAGGACTTGCTGTCGCCGTCAAATGTGAATTTGTAATATTCCTCCCTTTTGATGTTCAGCAGCTTTGAGTAGCCCATTTTGCGGAGCACATTAGTGGCTGTAATGGCAGTGTTGTCAGGGATTACAAGAGAAACCATCATTTCAATTTCAGGCATTACGAACCACCTTGCTTTATGGCTGCCTGGCCTGGCATGGCTGCGCCCTTTTTCCTCTTTTCTATGTAGGATTTCATTGATTCAAAGACCTTGAGGCACGCGGCTGCAGTCATTCCTTCCCTGGCTGTCCCGGCAAAGCCAGGCAGCTGCTTCTTGAGCGCGGACCTTTCAGGGTGAGGCATAATTGCCATCACATTTCCCATGCTGTTGTAAATTGCCGCAATATTTCCCTGGCTTCCATTTGGATTGAATGGAAATTTTTCCAGGATTCTTCCCTTTTCATCGCAATACCTGAAGGCAACAAGGTTGTCCTTCCTGACTTTATCCTTGATTTCGCTGTCCTCGGTGATATACCTCCCTTCGCCATGCGCAACCGGAAGGCTAATGACATCGCCTTTCCTGAAAGCTGCTGTGAATGCACCCTTGATATTTTCAGCCTTGATGTAAACCCAATCGCAATAATAACCATGGACAAGCGGATTGATGTTGGGGGCAAGGGCCATGTCAGCCTCTGGCTTTCCAACAGGCACCATCCCTTTTTCCACAAGAATCTGGGCGCCATTGCATATCCCGATCACAGGCTTTCCATTGTCAGCCTCGGCTTTTATTGTGTCCATCACTGGATCCCGTGCCGCAATCACTCCTGCCCTTATCCTGTCTTCATAGCTCCAGCCGCCCGGCAGCACAAATCCATCATACTCACGCAAAACCAGGGGGTCAGCGTTCCATCTGAGGATGTCAGCTTTCATGCCCGCAAGGCTGACTGCTTCAGCCGCCTCTTCCTCGCAATTTGACCCCGGGAACCAGATTATCGCAACCCTTATGCCTTCCTTTTTTCTTGCTGATAAGGCTGCCTCTGGTTTCCGTGGCTCTATCCTCTCAGCTTTTGCTTTCTTCTGATTCATGGCGGCCTTGGCCGCCTTTTTCATTTTTTTTGCCTTGCCCGGTTTTTTTGACATTTTTTGCCACCCACTTGCCTTTGCCGAATCTTGTGATATTTTACCTTTCGTTTGCCTATAGCTTAATACTCATAATCATCTATACTCTTAATCCAATGCCAGGGGAAGGCCTGATCTCCAGGCTGTGTCCATCTCTTCCAGCTTAACATCTATCAGCTTCATCTTTTTTCTCCTGACAGTTAACTTTGCTTCATTCTTGGTTGTGCCAATCCTCCAAAATGGGACGTCTTCGGATTCGAGCAATTTTTCAACAGCCCTTGCTTGGCCTTTGTCTATCTCAAGGACAAAGCCTGAATTTTCGCCAAACAAGACCTGCTCAATCCCCAGCTCGGAAAATGCCAGGTCAATTTCCATGCCCTTATTCCCAAGCATTGCCATCTCTGACAATGCCACGGCAAGACCGCCGTCGCTGATGTCATGGCAGGACAAGACCAGGCGCTTTCCTATCAGCGAAACAACTGAATGTATCATGTTTTTTTCCCTGCCAAAATCCAGCGTGGGCACATTTGTCCCCACTTCATTGAAAAGGCTGTAATAGACGCTTCCGCCCATCTGGTTTTTCCTTTCGCCAAGAAGATAAAGCATGGAGCCGGATTTCTTTGCGTCCATTGTTATTGCCTTGCTGTAATCATCAAGGATTCCAATGCACGAAATTATCGCAGAAGGGTCAACAGCCTTTCCTTTGGAGCTTTGGTTGTAGAAGCTGACGTTTCCAGAGATAACAGGAACAGGGTCATTTCCTGCATTATACCTTGAAATAAATCTCGCCGCGTCGGAGATACCCTTCACACCCTCTACAAATTGCCAGAATCCTTCGGGAACCTCAGGATTGCTGTAATTCAGGCAGTCTGTCAGGGCAGCAGGAACCGCGCCGACTGCGGCAACATTTCGCATGGCCTCGGCAACTGCATTGGCTGCGCCCCAATATGGGCTGATCCTTGAAATTGCAGGATTGCAGTCAGTTGAAAGGGCTATTCCATAAGGGGCAACTTCATCCGGAGCAATAACGCCGGCGTCTGCCCGGCCTGGTGCAATCACCGTATTGCCCTGCACGCTTGTGTCATAATGCTTGAAGATTTTTTCACGGCTGCAGACATTCGGGTGGCTCAATATTTTGAGAAGGACTTTTGTAAAGCTCTTTGGCTCCTTAATTGAAGGCTCCCTGAAACTTGTTTTTGGTTCCTTAAGGTCCCTGCTGTACTTAATGCCTGTTGTAACTTCCTTAATAGGGGCCCTGCATACGAGCTTGCCCCTGTGTTTCAGGATAAAATCCTGCTCCCTGATGATCTTGCCAATGACTGTTGCCTTTGCGCCCTCTGCAACATTGCCCAATTCAAAATCCTCATTGTAAATCTTGAGCAGGGTCGGTGTGAATTCCGGCGGCACAACCCATGTGAACCTTTCCTGGGTTTCACCGCATGCTATCACATAAGGCGGCATGTCAGAGATTGACACATGCACATTGTCAAGGTCAATCTCAACGCCGTAGCCGGCACTGGAGCCCAATTCTGATGTTGAGCACATTATGCCGCCCGCGCCCATATCCTTGAAGCCAACATCCAGCTTCTGCTTCCTGACTTCATCAAATACAGCGTATGTTGCGCGAATCAGGACATTTTTCAGGAATGGGTCCGGAACCTGGACCGCGCCCTTGTTGCTGTCCTCTTCTTTTTCGTCGAGCACAAGGCTGGCGAATGATGCGCCTCCAAAGCCTGAGAAGTCAGTGGCTTTTCCAACTATAACAATATCGTGCCCGGCTGAATTTTTTGGCGCATAGCTGTGCACAATCTCCTTTGCCTTGACAATCCCAAGGCATACGACATTGACAAGGCAGTTTTCGTCAAAAGAATCATTGAAGTACACATCGCCTCCAATATTCGGGATGCCAACGGCATTTCCATACTCTGCGATCCCGTCAATCACTGAATTTGCAATATACCTGACCTTGTTTTTATTGGGGCCGTGCGGATTTCCAAACCTCAATGGGTCAGACAATGCAACAACCTTTGCTCCCATGCACAAAACATCCCTTATGTCACCCCCGATTCCAGTCGCTGCGCCTTCATACGGCACGACCTGGCTTGGATGGTTATGGGATTCGTGCGATATGACAACCCCCCACTTTTCGCCATTGATATTGCCCAATTCCACAATTCCGGAATCCTCAGAAGGCCCAAGAATCACATTTTTTGCCTGTGTCGGGAGCATTTTGAGGGTGTCACGGCTGGATTTGTACGAAGTGTGCTCGCTCCATTCAATGTTGAATACCCAAAGCTCAGTTAAAGTCGGATCCCGGCCCAGCTTTTTAGCAACCAGTTTGGCTTCTTCCACAGTAAGAGCCAAACCCCTGGACTTTAGGAATTCCTTAAGCTCCTTGTCAGAATAAGCTTTTACTGGGATTGTTTCGAGCTGTTCTCCGTCGTCCACCAAAATGACCCCCGTTAAATTATACTTTTCCGCAGGGGTTAGGATATATAAGTTTTACTGTTCTTGGATTCTTCCTGGAAAATTTAAATGCCTCATCCCGTATGATGCAGGAAAATGCCCAGAATCAGCAGCGTTGCAGCAGCAAAATAGGCAAGATTGATGGCCAGCATCAAGCCGCTGCCAAGGGAAAATGCAATTATGCCGAACATGTGCAGGGCCAGGTAGAAATAATACAGGGTAAGGAAAATTGAAACTCCCAGGCTTAGCTTCTTGACAAGATGGGTTTCGCCAAAGCCGTCATAGGCCAGATAAAGTGTGCCAATCATCAGAATTACAAGGCTGGCTGTGGGGCTTACGCCTTCAAGCAGGTCAGGAAATGGCATTCCATACTGTGCCATCAGGGCAGGCAGGCTGATTAGCACAAAGTAAACCGAAAATAGGACGCTTAATATTATGAAAATGAGCATAATAAAATGCAACGTCATTTCTATTATATATTAATTGCGATTTCAAGGTTAATGCCGACACCTGGCTGGTTTTGGTGGCATTAGGCGATGGTTCCACACTTTATGATGCTCTAAGTCAGTCCAAAGGGACCATTATCCTGGTCAATTTGAACTGTGCTATCCCATTATTAGTTTACACATAAACCTCACTCGGTGATGTTTATGTACAAATTGACATTTGAAAAAAGAGTTTGGATAGTAAAGCAATG
>JAGVYD010000016.1 GCA_018303405.1 Candidatus Woesearchaeota archaeon
ATGTAAGGTCAAGGCACATAAGAACGCAGGCAGCTGAGCTGTTTTGTAGGCTGATAGCCTACAACATCGGCTATCGCCGATGGGATTTTCTACTAGGCCCAATGCTAACTAGCTTGATTTTGAAGTTCAGGACTCTGCCAGCCAGGGGATGGTTAAGGTCGAGCGTTATTTTTTCAGTGTCTTTCTTGACAATTATGGCATTTATCATCTTGCCGTCTGGGTCTTTAAGGGTCAATAGCATCCCTTCCTGGAACTTTTCATGGTCCTTTAGCTGTGACAGGGGAATGTCCTGTACAAGCTCCTTTATCTTAAGCCCATAGCCGTCCTCTGGCTTAATCTTGACGGTTTTTTCTTCGCCAACAGCCATGCCCGTTACCGCCTCATCAAATCCTTTTATGATATGGCCCTGCCCAATCTGGAATTCCAGCGGTGCTTGGCCATCGGAGGTGTCGAAAACCTGGCCATCATCAAATGAGCCTGTATAATCCACCTTGACAGTATCTCCGCTTTTTGCCTTTTTCTTGTCATCCGCCATATTATCACCTTTGGTAAATTGCAAATACCTTAAACCGCATATTGTAACTGCCAAAGTGATATTATTTAATAGTTTGCATTTATTTGATTGCATCTCAAATGCGTGCAATGCCCTGTTTCATGCACAAGTCTTTGCATTAAGTTTATTAAAGGACGGCATTTTTCATGGACAATGGCAATCATAAGCGCGGCAGAACTGCTGGATATGCTGGTTATGACTTTGTTTGTCGGATTTATATTCAAGGATGCCTTCCACGCCCGGCCAAAGAAGAGGGATGTTCTCGAATACTATACAGGCAAGAGAAGCAGGTATTGGGACGGGTTTTATTTTGCCATCTTGGCAACAGTGCCAGGCATAGTCTTGCATGAGCTTGGCCATAAGTTTGTGGCGCTTTCATTTGGCATGAACGCTGTGTTTCATGCTGCGTACCAGTGGCTCGGGCTGGGGCTGATTCTCAAGCTGCTGAATTTCGGGTTCATTTTCTTTGTGCCGGCTTTTGTTTCCATCTCAGGGATTGGGTCGCCAATGCAGTATGCAATAGTTGCCTTTGCAGGGCCTGGCATAAACCTTGTATTGTGGCTTATTTCGTATATTGTTGTGAAGTTTGACCTTGTCGATAAGAAGTACATGGAAATAGCAGTGCTTTCAAGAAAAATCAATTTATTCCTGTTCTTCTTCAACCTGATTCCAATCAGGCCTTTTGATGGCTACGGGGTTTTCTCTAACCTTTACGCGGCATTTGTAGGATAGTGCAGAGTTATAGACGGGAAAATTTTGGCAATAATAATCTTTAAATATAACATGCCAACTACATTATTAGTGCGACCGACAAAATGTTTCAAAATTTTGCATACGATTTCTCGTTTTGAGGCAAAGCAGTCAATTCCGATTTTTGACATCCAATTCATAAGTGCAGGCGGGGTAATGTAAAATGACAGCTGAAGAGCTATTGCGGAGCATTGCGAAAAAAACAGAGGAATCAGAATATTATACGCCTGTCCCTGACAATTACAGGCCAGGCAGGACAAAGTATATTGTGGTCACTGGCAGCGTGATGTCCGGCCTTGGAAAAGGCATCTTCTCGGCTTCGCTTGGAAAATTGCTGCAGGATTCCGGTTATGCGTGCTCGCCCATTAAATTTGACGGCTACCTGAATGTTGATGCCGGGACGCTTAACCCATACAGGCACGGCGAGGTTTTTGTGCTGGATGATGGCACAGAATCTGATATGGACCTTGGGACCTATGAAAGGTTCCTGGACAAGAACATCTCAAAGGACAATTATCTCACCGGCGGCAAAATTTTCAGCTCTGTATTGAGCAAGGAAAGGGGCGGAAAATACCTGGGTAGGGATGTGCAGTTCATCCCGCATGTCACAGGCGAGATTAAGGGTTTTCTCAGGGAATTGGCGCTTAAGACAAAGGCTGACATAATTTTGGTGGAAGTTGGAGGGACTGTCGGCGACATAGAGAACCAGTATTTCATTGAAGCCATGAGGCAGCTTGCCTATGAGGAGTCTCGGGAAAATGTCTGTTTTGTGAATGTCACTTATATCATAAAGCCGGAGTTTTTGGGAGAGCAGAAAAGCAAGCCGGCCCAAATGGGCATTAAGCAGTTGATGGAGCTTGGGATTCAGCCAGACATCATAGCCTGCAGGTCAACACAGCCTGTGACAACAAAGGTCAGGGAAAAAATAAGCGTGTATTCAAACGTGCCCTTAAGGAATGTCGTGAGCGTTCATGACAAGGACAGCATTTACACTGTCCCGAGCATGCTCAAAGAGGCGGAAATTGACAAGATTGTCTGTGAAAGGCTCGGCCTGAAGAATGGCAAAAAGCCAGAGAGCAAGGAATGGCAGGAATTTGTCAGGAATATAGTTGGCCCGAAGAAAACAATTGTAATAGGGATGACAGGGAAATACACGGGATTGAGGGATTCATATGCTTCCATCCTGCAATCATTGGAGCATGCCGGCGCAAAGCTAAAAACTGACATTAAGATAAAATGGATTGAGACAACTGATATTGAAAGCGGGAAACTGGATGTCAAGGATGCCATGGAAGGCGTGTCGGGGGTTATTGTGCCGGGCGGATTTGGCAAAAGAGGCACAGAAGGAAAGATAGCGTGCGTCAAATATCTGCGTGAAAATAAAATTCCTTACCTGGGCCTGTGTTTCGGATTCCAGATGGCACTTATAGAATTCGCAAGGGATGTGTGCGGGTTTAAGGATGCCAATTCAACAGAAATTGAGCCGGACTGCAGGCACAAGGTTATAGATATCCTTCCTGAGCAGAAGAAGATTGAAGGCTTGGGGGGGAACATGAGGCTGGGTGGCCGTGTCATTGAGGTTAAGAAAGGCACAATGGCGCACAGGCTTTATGGCAGCCTCAAAGTTAGGGAAAGGTTCAGGCATAGGTATGAATGCAATCCTGAGTATATTGAAGCATTTGAAAAAAAGGGGATTGTCTTTTCTGGAAAGGCGCCTGATTACCCGATAATGCAGATCATGGAATTGCCAGGCCATCCGTTCTTTCTTGGGACCCAATTCCATCCTGAATTCACTTCGAGGCCGCTGAGGCCCAATCCTTTGTATGTTGGGTTTGTTGAGGCAGCAATTAAGAAGAGCCAGATGAACAAGAAGTGAAGGCAAGACCGGCCTGGAGAGATATCAATCTAAGCATAGGCAGGAATGGCTGATGGAATTGGATCATAGTTAGGCTGCTTTTTCTTCTGCGATTCGCCATGCACTTTGTATCTAAAAAAACCTGCCAGGAAGGGCATCAGGAATTCTGGCTTCATAATTTGCAGCACGGAATTCGTAGCCAGTGGTGGATAGATAAAAGCATAGGCCTTTCCCAAAGAACGCGCATACCTACCCTTCAGCCTGTCATTATAATATTCAGAGAATATTCCCCTGCCATCCTGGCCAATTCTTTTAAAAAATGACTGAGGGGTATATTTTGCTGTAATGTAGTTGGTGAAATTTGCAGTGAGGTTGAACATAGGGAACAGCAAGGCTATGCGAAATGCCCGCTTTATCTTTCCATAAATGATGGTTACATCAATGGAGTGAACAAAATTCTGGAAATAGAACCTGGCCAATGTGCCCACGGCCAATCCTGCATAGGCAACGGAGCGCAGTTTCTTGCCTGTTGTTTTTTCTTTGTTTTTGCGGAGCCTCAGAATTTCCCCCCCTGTCATGCCTATTGACATTAGAGGTGGAAATATACCAGCGAAATTTACAGCAAGGGCAAGGCTTCCTGCATAAAGCAAGGTGCTTTTAGCAGCGTCAAGGAACCCCCTGACAATCCCTCCCACCAGCCTGTTCTCAAGAGGCCTAGTGATTTTGCCGTTCTCAGGGTCTGGCTCTGCCAGTTTATCATCAAGTGTCATATACCACTATGCAGTAATATAATATATAAAATATTGTCATAGTATTATAGTATGACAATCATAATATTTTAATACTTGAAAAAAGTCCGCAATGTCATGGCAGAGATATCATTGCAGGAGTTTGGCCTGAGCAGAAATGAGGAAAAAGTCTACCTAAGGCTGTTGGAGCACGGGGTGATTCCTGCTGGCAGGCTGATCAAGATAACAGGCCTCCATCGTGCAGCTGTCTATGACAACATTGACCTGCTTTCCGAAAAAGGCCTTGTTTCATATGTTATCAAGGCGAATAGAAAATACTTCTACGCTGAAAATCCCGCGCGCATGGCCGATATTGTGGAGAAGAAGAAAAAAGAGGCTGAGTCAATGGAATCCAGATTCAGGGAACTCTTGCCTGTTCTGGAGGCCAAGAGGCTGATTACAAAGTCCAAACAGGAGGCGACGATTTACGAGGGAAAAAAGGGGCTGAAATCAGTCTGCGAGGACCTGCTCAGGGCTGGAAAGGACATGCTGGTAATCGGGGCAACCGGCTTGTTTATTGGAATAATGGGCCCTTATGCCTGGAATTTCCACAGGAGAAGGGCAGAGGCAGGCATAAGGATGAAAATAATTTATAACGAGAAAGTTTTCGAGGAGAAAAAACTCCTGAAGATAAAAAATAGGGAAATGCGCTATCTGCCGTTGAGATATGAAACACCTGCAACAACCTGGATATTTGGTGACAATATTGCAATCATACTCTGGTACGAAACCCCGATTGCGTTTGTGATGAGGAGCAAGGAAGTGGCCGATTCCTACCGCAAGTTCTTTACAATATTATGGGAAGGGGCAAAAAAATAATTGGATTGCTTGCTCTTTTTTGCATCAGCCGTCTGAGACTGCCCATAAGAAGCTCAATATGCATGCTGGCCTGCCATATACATCGTCTTGTATTCCTTGAGCTGCTCTGGTCCAAATTTAATGCCTGAGAGCAGTATGGAAGCGATTTTTTCGCCGATATCATCGCTTGACTGGTGGCCTGATTCAACCTCAATGCCAGAGTCAATGCTGTTGGCTCCCTCGATGTAGCCGGGAGGCGCTGATTGCCCCAACTCCAAATGCGGGGATTTGGCCTTAAGTTCAACAGCATAATTGCCATTTGCTCCTGAAGGCAGTATGGTAGCCACATATTTTGTGGGGATTCCGAATTGGTGGAACTCGATTACGCCGGGCTGGGCGCTCACATTGTCTATTTCAATGAAATAGCCTGATTTTTCCCTTAATGCGTGGGCCACAATCGATGTTATGCCTTTGTTATTCTGTGCTGTTGCCATTTAAATCACCTTAAAATTGGGATTGTGAAAGTGCTAATATATTCTTCGTCTGAAAATTAACATAAAAGTTAACATTTAGTTATAAATAAAACAAATTAGTTATATTTATAAATAGCAAGGGATTTTCTGGTGCCATGAACACAGCTGAATTGACCGAGCAGTACATTGAAAGCCATAAATCAATAAAGGACTGCCTTAAGCATGGCATAATCAACTACTCATCCCTCTCAAGAAAAATATCCAGGGATTTGCGGATTGAGAAAAAATCCAGCAAGGATGCCATTCTCATTGCTGCCATCAGGTACACCAAAAAGGTTAAATCAGAGAAGATAAAGGAAGAGGAGATAAAATCCCTGCTGAGGGAAAGCGACCTTGAGATAAAGAACAGGATATCAGTATTTGTTCTTGAAAAAGGTGTTTACCTTGACAGTCTCATAGACCTTGAGAAAAAAGTCAGGAAAAATGATGATGTTTTTTTCTCCGTTGAGGGAACAAAGTCCATCACATTGGTCATATCTGAAAAATACGGGGACGAAGCCTCAAGGCAGTTCGGTGACAAGACCATAGCCCGCAGCTCAAGGAATGCAGTTGTCATAGTAAAAAGCCCGAAATCAATTGAAAAGGTAAGCGGTGTTTTGGGATATTTGGCCACCCTGTTCTCAGACAACAATGTCAATATCCTTGAGAGCCTCAGCTGCTGGACAGATACCCTGTTTATAGTAAGAGAGGACGATGTTGCCAAGGTTATGCAGTTTATGAAATTTGATTGAGCCTATGGTGCCCGCAGCTCTTTGTACCATGCCAGGGCATATTCTTGGGCTTGATGGAATTTCCCCTCGGTTAGCATAGACAGGTATTCATTAAATTTTAGGCCAGGATGCAGGTTGGTATGATATAACCCATCGATTTCCCATTGGCGGTACATCTTGGAATAATAGGGCATAATGATATCCTTCATGACTCCATGGCCGTGCTTGCGCTGGCTTTTTCTGGCCGACGAGACGAATAGAGGCAAGTCTATAAGACGATGCACAAATGATTCAAGGTCCTTCCTGGTTATTTTCTGCTCCATTTGAAAACCTTAGGGGGTAATCTATGGGTTCTTAACTGGTCTGTTTGGTTTGGGACCCGGTCCTGGAAAATCGTTGTAAACTTGACATACAATATATTTGCATACGAGAAATGGATGGATGGCAGGTAATTGCACGAAATATGTTTCCCAGCAACCTTTTTAAATGCATTACTTTTCTTTGGCGCTATGTCAAAACGCTCAAGAAGGAAGAGATTGAAATTGATTGCCATGGCTGGAGCGCAGGAAGCCGGCATTGCCGCAGATTCAGATAACAACGCCAAGCACGATGCGCGCGGGGAAGCTGCGCCCCGGAAGCCGTCGTCTAATGCTCACCCGAAAATTGCCAATTGGTATTTCAAATATAACAAGCAATTGCTGGTAATCCCTGTCCTGCTCTTGTTGCTTTCCATTGTCCAGATTGGCATGCAGACAGCCACAACAGGGGATTTCATACAGAAAGGCATCTCACTGAAAGGGGGCATAACAATAACAGTGCCGTCAGATATGGAAATTGACTTGGATTCTCTGCAAGGCAAAATAACTTCTGAGTTTCAAAATGTTGATCTTTCCATTCGCAGACTTGAATCTGCCAATAGCTTGGTAGGCTATGTGATAGATGCTGACCTGCAGGAAACTGAAGAGGTAGATAGGCTGGTGAACATTGTTGAGATGGAGACCAGAATAAAACGGGCAAATTACGGCCTTGAAACAGTGCAGCCGAGCCTTGGCGAGAGTTTCTTCAAGGAAGCAGGACGGGCAATACTTTTCGCATTCCTGCTGATGTCAATTGTAGTCTTCATTGCCTTCAGGACGATAATCCCGAGTTTTGCTGTCATAATTTCAGTGTTTGCAGACATGGTAATGACCCTTGCAGCTGTCAATTTGCTGGAAGTGAAGATTTCCACAGGTGGAATTGCTGCATTCCTTATGCTGATTGGCTATTCTGTTGACACTGATATCCTGCTTTCATCCAGGGTGCTCAGGAACCAGGAAACAAGCCTGATGGATAGGATAATGAGTTCCTTCAAGACTGGAATGACTATGGTGGCGACAACTGTCACAGCTGCCACAATTGCATTCCTTTTTTCCGAATCTGAAACAATCAGGCAGATTATGCTTATCATAATAATTGGCATGGTGGCAGATGTCTTCAACACATGGATAACGAATACAGCCATACTCAAATGGTATGTTGAAAGAAAGGCGGCGAGGAAACATGGGCAAGGTTAAGGCCATCCTGACAAACTTCAGGGTCATTATCCTGATGATTTGCATTGTTCTTGCAGTCCTGGCAATCAGGCCAACCCCCTGGAATGAAGGGGTCATGATCAGGAGTGTGGCCCTTAATAGTTCAGCCAGCCTGGCAGGGATGGTTAGCCCCGTGGCAACGCAGAGCCTGATGAGCAGGGAGAGGATTATTGAAATTAATGGGGCGCCAATCAAGAATACTGGCGATTATTATTCTTTCATTGAAAAACTTCAGCCAAACAGGACTTATACCTTTAAAACCGACAAGGGGCTTTACAGGCTCTATTCAAAGACGGGCCTTGATGGGAATGCAGAGGACATTGGCTTGAGGGTTTCTGAAGCGCCGACCACCAACATCAGGAAAGGGCTTGACCTTCAGGGTGGCATAAGGGTGCTGCTCCAGCCTGAAAAGCCGGTAAGCGTAAGTGATATGGGCATCTTGCTTGAAAATATGGCGCAAAGGCTGAATGTTTATGGCCTCTCAGATATTGTTGTCAAGGAAGCCAAAGACCTTTCTGGAAACCAGTATGTTACTGTTGAGATTGCAGGTGTTAATGAAGAGGAAGTCAAGGACCTCATAGCCAAGCAGGGAAAATTTGAGGCTTTTATCGGCAACACAACTGTTTTCAGGGGCGGAAAAAATGATATAACTTATGTATGCAGGACTGCTGATTGCTCAGGCATTGACCCAAATGTTGGCTGCAGCGTCGCCCAGGACAACCTGTGGTATTGCAGGTTCAGGTTTTCCATTACACTTGCGCCCGAAGCTGCTGATAGGCAGGCGGCTGCAACAGGGGACCTCCAAGTTGTCCAGGGCCAGGGAGATGATAATTACCTCAGCGAGCCTTTGCTTCTCTACCTGGATAACAAAGAAGTTGACAGGCTGAACATAGGCGCTGAACTGAAAGGGCAGGCCGTGACAAGCGTGGCAGTGTCTGGCAGCGGCCTGGGAAAAACACAGGAAGAAGCTGTGGCGGACAGCCTGAAAAACATGAAAAAGCTTCAGACCGTGATGATTACCGGCAGCCTGCCTGTCCAGCTCAACATTGTCAAGACCGATTCAATTTCTCCTATTTTGGGAGAGCAGTTCATCAGGAATTCATGGATCATCGCTATTGCTTCAATGATTGCAGTTTCTCTTGTGATATTTATCAAGTACAGAAAATGGAAAATCAGCGTGCCCGTGATAATAACAATGCTGGCAGAGATTACCTGCCTGTTGGGGATAGCGGCGATAATTGGCTGGAATATAGACATAGCGGCCATCGCCGGAATCATAGTCACAATTGGAACAGGCGTAAATGACCAGATTGTCATAACGGACGAGACCTTGAGTGGGAGAAGGGAGCAGAAAGGCAGCTGGAAGAACATGATGAAACGGGCATTTTTCATTATTTTCGCGGCATTCTTCACAAATGTTGTGGCAATGCTGCCGCTTTGGTTTGCAGGCGCTGGCCTGCTCAAGGGATTTGCTGTCACAACAATCCTGGGCATTACGGTTGGCGTCTTGGTTACAAGGCCGGCTTATGCGCAGATTGTTGGGATGCTGGTGGAGAATGAGCCTGATTCAACACCCAGGAGATTCAAATGAAAACTCATTGGTGGGCAATTGCCCTCACTGTAATAACAACGCTTTTCACATCCACAGCCCAGGTTTTTTACAAGTTCGGGGCAGAAAAGCTGGAATGGAATTTCTTTGCCCTTATTACGAACTATGAGCTCATCATAGGAGCGGCACTTTACGCATTGGGCGCTGCCATATTGATTGTTGCGCTGAAGGGCGGAGAGGTGACTGTGGTATATCCAATTATTGCCACGAGCTATATCTGGGTGACTATTCTCTCCAACCGGATTTTTGATGAGACAATTAATATCTACAAATGGATAGGTGTTGGACTGATAATAGTGGGCATTACTGTTATCCAGTTCGGCAGCCGTGGGCATGATAGCAATGGGGTGGAAGCTTGACCACAGAATTGGGCGCAATTGGCCTTGCCCTGTTCGGGATAGCTGTTGGCGCATGGGGGCCGATGTTCATGAAAAAAGCCTCGTCTGAAATACACAGGGATTTCAAGAGCATACTCAGGAGTAAAAACCTGCTCTATGGCGTCTTGATTTACGGCATTGCGACCCTGATATTCATCCCGGCGCTGAAAGGCAGTGACCTGTCGGTTATTTATCCACTTGTTGCGACAAGCTACATATGGGTAAGCCTGATTTCAGTAAAATTTTTAGGGGAGAAGATGAACCTTTACAAGTGGCTTGGCATACTGGTGATTATTGCCGGCGTGGCTTTCATAGGTTATGGCAGCAGCTTGCCAAGTTAAATAAGGGATAGATGAATATAAGTATTGCAAAAATTGAACTTTGGAAAAGTTGAAGGTATTGCATAAAATGGCAAAAAAAAGGACTATTGTGCTTTCATTGGGTGGATCCATCATAGCACCCGACGCAGTGCACGTCGAGTTCTTGAAAAAATTCAGGGGATTGATCTTGGATTTTGTAAAAAAAGGAAACCGCGCAATAATTGTCTGCGGCGGAGGCGGGACAAACCGCACATACAACCATGCTGTGCTTAAAATAACAAGGCCAAGCCATGCTGATTTGGACTGGCTTGGGATAGCTGCAACCAAGCTGAATGCTGAGCTTGTCAGGGTGATGTTCGGCCCGGCAGCCTTTGAGAAGGTAATTGATAATCCCACAGGCAAGATAGCCACAGCGAAAAAGATTATTGTGGCCTCAGGATGGAAGCCGGGATGGTCAAGCGATTATGATGCGGTTCTCATGGCTGTTAATTTCAAGTCACGCGAAGTAATCAATCTGACTAATATCGACCATGTGCACAATAAGGACCCAAACAAATTCAGGGATGCTGTCAAGCTGGAAACCCTCACATGGGACCAGTATCTTGCGATAGTCGGCAAAAAATGGCAGCCACGAATGTCCGTGCCTTTTGACCCAACAGCATCCAAGCTGGCAAAGAGTAAAAAAATTTCTGTTAGGATCGTAAACGGCACCAAGCTCCAGAACATCAAAAAACTTCTTGCTGATAAGAAAGTGATTGGGACCCTTATCAAATGATAAATTTTATTTGCAGGATGATTTTTTCTTAATTGTGCCCAGATATCAGTAATGAAACTAGATATAATTCTAGATATAATCCTTTATCTCATGCCGCCACTGCTCATGCACAAGCCACAATATCAAGATGATTGCGTCTATGCCAGCAGCTACATCGCCTGGAAATGGAGCCGGGCAAAACCATAAAGGGACTGTGGGGATAATGTTAAGATAGCCATCTGCGCTTATAGAGCAGTCCAGCAGTATATGCATAAACCAGCCAAAAGCAACAGCCATGAAGAACATGACAATGGCGTTTTTTGGCACAATCCACCTGAATACCTTGTATTCCTGCTTTTTAATCATGAAAAAAGCAAGTCCGGCCAGGAAGATCAGGATAAACCAAAGCATTGAATGGGTGAATAGCCTATGGAAATTATAGCTTGTCCCAAATATGAAATTAAATGCCCAGCTTAGGGGTATATCTGCATCCGGCAAAAGCCCGGCTATGCCGGCTATGAGCACATACCACATCGAGAACTTCTTTTTTGCAACATAGTCCCGGTACATGTCAGCTATTATGATGGTAAGTATCACATGGGTTACGGCATATGGCATGGCCTTATTTCGTGAGTTGACTTATATATAATTTTCTGTAATTTGCACCAATGGCAAATTTTATATAATTGTATACCGATGGCTATATTATGCCCTTTGCTGATTTTGACAAGAAATTGAAGGACCTGAACAGGCTGAAGCAGATTCTCGAAGTGCTAATCAGGAACGAAATGGGGTATTTTGTGGAAATCCTCAGGCTCAAGAAATTCCTGCCCCTTAGCCGTACCATGGATGCCAAGAAATTCATTCGTACAGACACGCAGCCAATGAGGGTCGTCAGGATTGTGGAGCAGCTCGGGGGAGGATTCATCAAGCTCGGCCAGCTTTTGAGCATCCGGCCCGACCTTGTGCCCCTTGAATATGCCAATGCCTTCACAACGCTGCAGGACCATGTGCCTGCCTTTCCCTACACAAAAGTCAAGCAGATAGTCGAGACTGAGCTCCACGGCACCCTTAAGGAATTGTTCATGAGTTTTGACCCCATGCCTATAGCTGCTGCGTCCATTGGCCAGGTCCATCTTGCAAAGCTCAAGAATGGGAAGCGTGTTGCAGTTAAGGTTCAAAGGCCCGACATTGAGAGGATATTCAGGTCAGATATCGATATTATGTACCTGTTCGTGCACCTCATGCAAAAATACCATGACCAAAATGTCGTTGACCCCAAAGAGATTGTTGAGGAGTTTGAGGACTATACGCTCAAGGAGCTCAATTATGTCAATGAGGCCAAGAACATAGATGCATTCCATGTCAAGCTCAAGGATTCCACTTCTGCAAAAGTGCCGAAAGTATACTGGGACATGACAACTGAGAAGGTCCTGACCATGGAATACCTTGAGGGAAGAAAGCTTTCCGAGCTTATCAAATCCAAAAAAATGCTCAATAGGAAGCTTATAGCAAGAAATATTGTCGACTCCATACTAAACCAGGTTTTTGTGAATGGCGTTTTTCATGCTGACCCCCATCCCGGCAACATATTGGTGACGCCAAATTATACGATTGCCTGGCTTGACTTTGGGATTGTTGGCTATTTTGATGATGAATTGCGGGAAAAAGTCACAGACCTTTTCATCGCATCAATCCAAGGTGATACAGATGCATTGGCAACCAGCCTTCTGAGCCTTGGGGCGCTTGATGAAGGAGTGGATATGGAGATATTCAAGGCTGACCTGAAAAAGAACATGGAAAGATTCTACAGCATACCTGTAAAGGAAATCAGGCTCGGGGACTTGTTCGAGGAGATAATTTCGCTCAGCAAAAAGCATGGCCTGAAGCTGCCAAAGAATTTTGTCCTTCTGGGCAAGACAATAATCACTACGCAGGGCGTGGCGGCAGAGCTTGACCCTGACTTTAACCTTGTCCTCAGCGCAAAGCCATTTGTTGAAAAACTGGTTAAGCAAAGGAACAGTCCAAGGCAGGTTTTTACCAGGCTCATAAAGTCTACAAGGCAGTTTAAGCAGTTCATTTCTGACGTGCCCAAGCAGACCAATGAGCTTTTGCTCAGGGTGCGGCAGGTTGAAAAAATGGGGGAGAAGATTGACACAGACCTTAAGACGCTTTCGTCAGAGATGGACAAGTCCAGCAACAGGGTGGCACTGGGCATACTTATTACAGCCTTCCTGATTTCAAGCAGCCTTATATTGAATTTTGAGCAGCCGGATTTTATGGGATTTCCGGTTTTTTCCTTGGCTGGCTACCTTATTGCATTTTTCCTGTTTTTTGTGCTCACTGTGTCAATTGCCAGAGAGCGCATTTAGGATGCAAAAAGTTTCCAAGCGGCACCGGAAGCATTTGCATTGCCAAAAATAGCAAGAATTTTAAATGATGAACGTATGGAATTGTTGCTAAAAAAGCATTGGTTGAGGTGAGATGGATGTTTGATGCATTGAGAAAAGGCATGCTTCTCGGCATAGGAGTGGCGACACTTACAGAAAAGGAGATCAGGCAGAGTGTGCAGGCCCTGGTCAAAAGGGGGTACATCAAAGGTGAGGAAGCCAGGAAAATGGCCAATCAGCTGCTCAGCGAAGCCAAAATGCACAAAACAAGGCTTCAGAAGCTGGCTGAGGAAGAGGCAAAAAAGCATTTCAGTAAGCTGGACAAGGCTTCCAGGGCCGAATTGGTTGCCATGAAAAAAAGGCTGGTGGCTTTGGAAGGAAAAGTAAGGCAAAAGGCCATTGGCGGCGCCAGGTATGCCGCGAAAAAATTCCTCCAGAAAACAGCGCCCAGGAAGAAAAAAAGCTGAGAAGCGAGCACATAATAACGTGACATAACAGAGGATATATTTATAAAAGAGATTTGTTTCTCAAATGCCATGGACAAGGTGCCAAAACACATCGGAATAATAATGGATGGCAACAGGAGATTTGCCAAGAGGCTTATGCTCAAGCCTTGGATGGGGCATGAGTGGGGAGCCAAGAAAGTTGAAAAGCTGTTTTCCTGGTGCAAGGAATTGGGCATCAGGGAGGTAACCCTTTATGCCTTTTCTATTGAGAATTTCAACCGGCCCAGGGATGAATTTGACTTTCTCATGAATGTTTTCAGGAAGGAGTTCAAAAGGCTGCTCGCTGATGAGAATGTAATGCAAGAGGGGATTAGGGTCAATTTTGTGGGCAGGATAAGCATGTTCCCTTCAGATATAACACAATCCATGAAAGATATAATGGAAAAAACAAAAGACAATGCCAGCTACATTGTCAATTTTGCCATGGCCTATGGCGGCAGGGCTGAGGTTGTTGATGCTGCCAAAAGAATAGCCGAGCAGGTAGCTGAAGGCAGGCTGGACATTGCCCAGATAAATGAGGAAGTCTTCAGCAAAAACCTTTATTTTTCTGACGAGCCTGATTTGATCATCAGGACAGGCGGGGAGAAAAGGACCTCTAATTTCCTGCCCTTCCAGGGGGCCTATGCTGAGTGGATTTTCCTGGAAAAGACATGGCCCGAGTTTGAAAAAGAGGATTTGGCAGCGGCAATGGAAGAGTACAGGACAAGGGAAAGAAGGTTTGGCAAATGATGATGTTTAATTAGACTTTCTCGCGCTTTGATGTTTTAATCCATTGAGTTGATTCTCTCCACGACATCCTGTATGTCCTTGTCAGGCGTCGAGGCGCCTGCGGTTATTCCGATATTGTTCTTGCCGTGGAACCATTCCTGCTTAAGCTCGCCGGCCTTTTCTATCCAGTGTGACTCAGTGTATTTTTCGCATAACTCGTGAAGTTCTTTTGTGTTTGCGCTGATATAGCCCCCTATGACAACCATGACCTCGACCTTCTTGGCAAGCTCCTCTGCTGCAAGCTGCCTGTCCTTTGTTGGATAGCAGACAGTGTTTTGCACTTTGAGGTCATCTGCCTTGGTTTCCAGGAATTCAGCCATCTCATTAAATCCCTTCAGGGATGAGGTTGTTTGGGAAATCAGGCCCAGTTTTCCAAAGTGCGGCAGCTTCCTTGCCTCTTCCAGGTTCTTGACTACAATTGGGCTCTTCAGGTTGCCAGCTGTGCCCTTGACCTCGACATGGTTTGGGTCGCCAAATATGACAACCTGGTAGCCGTCTGCCTCAAGCTTCCTGCCAAGAATATGGACTGCCTTGACAAGCGGGCAGGTCGTGTCAATGACATTAAACTTGCTTTTCTTAAGGTCAGCCAGCACAGTGTCAGAAACCCCGTGTGCAGTAATCACTACATTATTTGACTCCAATTTTTCACGCGCGCCAACTGGCACGCTTGTTATTCCTTTCTGCTTCAGCTCAGAAATGACGCCAGGGTTATGAACCAAGTTACCATAAATGACAGGCTTCAGCTCTGCATTTTGCTCTGCTATGTCTATTGCGCGCTTTACCCCAAAGCAAAATCCTGCTGAGCTGGCTATTGTCACATTTTTCATTTCTTCCACCGGTTGCCTGTGGCTTCCCTGCCTTTTCCTGCACCTTTCAGCTCCCTGTCAAACCAGCTTGCATAATTGTGTTCCGCGTGGGCCACATCCCACCCCTCGATGCAGGGGATTTTGTATGAATTCAGCCTCTTGATTTCCCTTTCAACAGCAGAGAAATTCTTCCCTGATGTCTTGATGATAATTGAATGCTCTTTTGCCTTTTCGATTTTTCCTTTCCAGAGATATGCGCTGGCAACCGGGAAAACATTGCAGCAGCCGGCAAGTTTTTTCCTGAGCAGGCTCATGCTGATTTTTTCAGCTTCCTTTCTGCTTGAGCAGGTTGTATAGACAATTATCATGGATTTTTGAAAGTGGCATAATATAAAAAGCTATCCCGGTGCTGGCCTGGGAAAAGGTTTTCTTCTGAATCTTGATGCACTGCCAGGCAAATCTTTATAATAGCTGGTTATCTCTGTTCCTGTATGCCAAAATACTTCCTGTTCATGAACGTCACAGGCAGCTATGCCTTTGATGAAAAATTCAGGCTTGCTGAGAAAGGTGGCCTGAAGATGCTTTCTGAGAAATACGGCCATGAAAAAGCCACTGACAGCCAGGCAAAGCAGGTCCTTCAGGCATTCAAGAGAAGCGAATATTATTCAGCTTTCAGGAAAGCGAACATTGGCGCGACCAAGCAAAAAATCAGGGATTATGTGAACAAGGACTTGCTGATTGTTCAGTCCATCAATGCAATTGATGATATTGACAGGTCTGCAAATTCCATTGCCAAAAGGCTGAGGGAATGGTACGAGCTTTACTGCCCTGAGATATCACGGGCAATTGACGGGCATGAAAAATTCGCAGAGATAATTGCCAAGAAGCCAAGGAAGCAGCTTCTGGCTGAGCTGCACATAGAGGAAGATGAATCCATGGGTGGCCACCTTGATAAGGGGGATATTGACGCCCTTTTGGACCTGGCAAAAAAAGTCAAGGAGCTCTTTATGTACAAGGGAAGGATACAGGATTATCTTGAAAGCTCAATGAAGGGCTATTGCCCGAATCTTGGCGAAATTGCAGGGTTCCAGCTTGGGGCAAGGCTCCTGGCGCATGCAGGCACGCTGAAGAGGCTCGCTGCTATGCCATCATCAACAGTCCAGCTTCTTGGGGCTGAAAAAGCGCTATTCAGGCACATTAAGACAGGGGCAAGGAGCCCAAAGCACGGTATCATTGTAAATCATCCTGTGATTGCAAAGTCAAAGCCAAAGGACCATGGCAGGTTTGCAAGGATTATTGCTGACAAGATTTCAATGGCTGCAAGGATTGATTATTTCCATGGCAAAAAAGCCTCCACAGCGCTCAAGCAGGAGATAGTTGCAAAGACAGGGGTTGAATTCTGATGGTCCAGAAAACAAGGTTTCCCAATATTTTCGAGTCCGGCGGCGAAAAGAAAAAAATCCTGCTGACAAAAAGCATTTCTCCGGGCATGAAAGTGTACGGTGAAAAAATAATCAGGATTGGCAAGGATGAGTACAGGGAATGGGATGCCTGGAAAAGCAAGCTATGTGCAGCTATACTCAAAGGCGCGAGCCAGATTGGCCTGAAAGAAGGCAATGTTGTTTTGTACCTTGGCGCTTCAACTGGCACAACTGTCTCCCATGTCTCGGATATCGTGACAAATTCAGGCTTTGTATTTGCACTGGATTTTGCTCCAAGGGTGATGAGGGAATTGGTCTTCCTTGCAGAGGACAGGAAGAATATAGCGCCTGTATTGGCGGATGCTGCGCGCCCGGCCACATTCTGCGGCAGCGTGTCCCAGGCAGACTGGCTTTACCAGGACATTGCCCAGCGCGACCAGGCTGAGATCTTCCTCAGGAACTGCGACTGGTTTTTGAAGAAAGACGGCTTTGCCCTGCTCTGCGTCAAGGCCAGGAGCATCGACATTTCAAAAAGGCCAAGGGAAATTTTCCAGCAGACAAGGAAGATGCTCGAGGATTCAAGAATGGTGGAAGTGGTTGAATATCGCGAATTGGACCCATTCCAGAAGGATCATTGCATTTTCATCTGCAAAAAAAGATAAAAGCCTGGCATGGATGGCCTGGCAATGGACTGATGTGGGAAAAATATAAAAAACGCCATAACCAAGGGGTCAATATGTTTAAACTTTTCAATACGCTGACAAGAAGCATAGAAGATTTCAGGGCAATAAAGAAAGGCCAGGTCAGGATGTACACATGCGGCCCGACAGTGTATGACTTTGCGCACATTGGCAATTATAGGGCATACATTTGCAGTGATATTCTTAGGAGGTGGCTTGAATACAGCGGCTATGAAGTCCGCCAGGTCATGAACCTGACTGACATAGACGACAAAACAATAAGGGACAGCCAGAAGCACAACATGTCCCTGAAAGATTTCACGGCAAAGTACATCACTGCTTTTTTCGAGGATATTGATGCGCTGAATATTGAAAGGGCGAATGAGTATCCAAAGGCAACAGACTATATAGATGAGATGGTCAGGCTGATAAAAACCCTGATGGAGAAGGGATTTGCATACAGGGGCGAGGATGGCAGCATTTACTTCAGCGTCAGGAAATTTCCAGATTATGGCAAACTGTCCAGGGTAAAAATTTCTGAGTTGGAGCAGGGCGCAAGCGGCCGTGTCAAAAGCGATGAGTATGAGCGCGAACAGGCCAATGATTTTGCATTGTGGAAGGCATGGGACAGGGATGACGGGAATGTCTTCTGGGAAACAGAGATAGGAAGGGGCAGGCCAGGATGGCATATAGAGTGCAGCGCAATGAGCATGAGGCTGCTGGGCGGCCACTTTGATATACATGCAGGAGGAATAGACCTAATTTTCCCCCACCATGAAAATGAAATAGCGCAAAGCGAAGGCGCGTCCGGCGGAAAGTTTGCTGATTATTGGTTCCACAATGAGTACCTGATGGTCAATGGAAAAAAAATGTCCAAAAAGCTTGGCAATTTCTTCACCCTCAGGGATTTGCTGGAAAAAGGCTTCAGCCCCAAGGCAATCCGGTATCTTTTGATGAGCGCGCATTACAAGGTACCACTGAATTTTACAGAAACGGCCTTGCAGGGCGCAGAAGAGACAATTGCCAGGCTAAAGGAGTTTATATCCAAGCTTAAAGAGGCCAATGGAAGCCACACTGACATTTCCAGTCATTTGGAAGCCTGCAAAAAGCAGTTCGGGGCAAGCATGGATGATGACCTCAACATCAGTTCAGCCCTGGCTTCCGTATTTGATTTTATGCGCGAGATAAACAAGCTGATGGCGGATGGCACGCTTTCAGCCGAAAATGCGAAAGAGATTCTGGGGTTCATGAAAAAACTGGACAAAGTCCTTGGCCTTCTGGAGTTTGCTGAAGAAAAAATTCCTGATGAGATTATGGCCCTTGTTAATAAAAGGCAGGAAGCAAGGAAGAATAGGGATTTTGCAATGTCTGACAAGCTGAGGGACGAAATAAGGAAAAAGGGCTGGCAGGTTGATGACACCAAGGATGGTGTAAAAGTGAAAAAAATCTGAAATTATTCTGCACTATGGAAATTGCCCTGGACAAAAAATCATCATCCTGAAGAATGCCCATTTTCAGGCTTCTATGGAAATCTTGACTTTCTCATTGAGAGTTTCGCTGCCTTTCCCGGAAATGACTTCCTTGATCTTTCCAGTTGCCTTGATGTCAGGGATGAATGGCCTCAGTTTTTCCATGTCTTCCCTACTGCATTCAATCACCAGTCTCGACAGCTCGATTTTTAGCGACATATTCTTCCCAGACTTGAATTTTCGGACAGCTGATATTATGTCTACTGCCATTTTTCCATAGGCCTCGGCATCCTGGTCAACCATCCCTTCCTCATAGCCAGGCCACTCGCAAAGGTGGACTGATTTTTTGCCTTCATTTTTCCTGAAATATGCCTGGTAAATCTCCTCGGTGATGTGGGGGGTTATGGGTGCCATGAGCCTCAATATTGAATAAAGCACAGTGTAGAGGGTGTATTTGGCCGATTCTACTTCATCATTATCATAAGCAGCGGGATTATACAGCCTGTCCTTGGCCATTTCGAGGTAATTGTCGCAAAATACCTGCCAGAAGAATTTTTCAGTGTCAAGCTTTGTCCTTACATATTCGTAATTGTCAAACCATTCTGTGTTATTGGCTATTAGCCTGTTAAGCGTGGATAAAATCCATTTGTCAGCTGGATAGAGGCTGCCTGGCATTTTCGGCTCGTATCCTGCAAGGTGCATCATTGAAAATTTGCTTGCATTCCACAGCTTTGTGACAAACTTGTGCCCGGTTACAAGGTCCTTTTCAAGGAAAGGGAGGTCCTCGCCGAGCTTTGAGCCTGCTGCCCAAAACCTGAGCGCGTCAGCTGAATACTTGTCCATCATGAGCTGCGGCTCAACAACATTGCCCTTGCTCTTGCTCATCTTCTTTCCATGGGGGTCAAGCGCAAACCCGCTGATTGCAATATTCTGCCAGGGATTTTTACCATTGTGGAATCTGCTTTTGACAAGCGTGTTGAATAGCCAAAAAGTGATTATGTCGTGCGCCTGCGGCCTCAATGACATGGGAAACAATTTTTTCCTGACTGATTCGTCTTCAACAAGCTCGATTGCAATTTGCGGGGTAAGTGAGGAAGTTGCCCAGGTGTCCATCACGTCCTTCTCAGGGATAAGGTCAGAGGCCTCGACTCCTTTTGGAACGTGAAGTGGCTTGTCAGCCAGAGGGTCAACTGGCAGCTGCTTTTCATCAGCCAGTATTACCTTTCCGTCTTTTGTGTACCATAGGGGAAATGGGACGCCATAATACCTTTGCCTTGAGATGTTCCAATCCCACCTCAGGCCTTTTATCCAATTATCATATCTTGTCCTCATGAAATCCGGGTGCCATTTGATTTCCTTGCCTGCTTTCAGGTATTCATCCTTAAGGTCAAGGTACCTTATGTACCATTGCTCTGTTGCAATGTACTCGATGTCAGTATCGCATCTCTCGTGTGTATTCACAATGTGCCTTATTTTTTCCAGCTTGGCAAGCGCGCCCTCCTTCTCAAGCTCTTCAATAACCAGTTTCCGCGCTTCCTCGCTCTTCATTCCCTTGAACTTGCCTGAATTGTCATTGAACTTTCCGTCAAGGCCCATTACATCTATTGCCTTGATTTGCGGATGCCTTTCCATCCAGTCTATGCACTCAACGCCGCCATATGTGCAGTAATAAACAACTCCGGAGCCGTATTCCATATCAGTAAATTCATCAGGGATAAGCTCAACTTCCTTCCCGGTTATGGGCATCCTGACTTTTTTGCCTATCAAATGCTTGTACCTTTTGTCATCGGGATGCACGGAAATCCCAACGCATCCATAAATCAGCTCTGGCCTTGTTGTTGCAAATACCAAGTGCTCGCTTGTGCCGTCAACATCAACCTTTATGTAAACCAAATGCGATTCCCTTTCAGCGTCCTTTAGTTCAACCTGTGCAATGGCTGTCTGGCATGTTGGGCAAAACATGATTGGTGATTTTTTTCTCTCAATCCTTCCCATTTTGTAGAGGTCCAGGAAGGATTTCTGGCTTATTCGCTGGCAGTGCTCGTTTATTGTGGTGTAAAAAAGGCTGAAATCGCATGAGATGCCAAGTTTCTTCCAGTCCGAGACATATTCCGGCCGGATTTCCTCAAGGGTTTCCAGGCAAAGCCTTACGAATTCCTTCCTTTCCATTGCCTTGCTCCTGACTTTCTTGGTTTTCTCAATCAGCCGTTCCGTGGCAAGCCCGTTGTCATCCGTGCCAAACGGGTAAAATATGTTACGGCCCTGCATCCGCTTGAACCTGATTATGAAATCCTGCTGCGAATATGAGAATGAATGGCCAATGTGCATCTTGCCAGATACAGTTGGGGGAGGGGTGTCTACAGAGAATATTTCTGCCTTGGAATGTGGGTCAAACTTGTAAATGCCTTCGTCTTCCCAAAATTTCTGCCATTTTGGCTCGCTGGTTTTTGGTTCATATCTTTCCGGCAGTTCCATAGCGTAAAAGAGAATGGATAGGGTATTTAAAGGTTAAGGCAAAAAAGCCCAGCCTGCAATCACGGCTGTGCGATAGCAGGGCAGCGCCAATTGACCAAGTTTTATATATCAGGAAGTATAGCAAGGCTCATGATTCCCCAAGAGAAAATAACAGTTGATGTGGTTATCAATGCGCCGATTGAAAAAGCATGGAAATTCTACACTGCCCCTGAGCATGTCATTCACTGGAACAATGCATCAGATGGATGGCATACGCCAAAAGCAGTGAATGACCTTAGGAAAGGCGGAAAATTCAGTTACCGCATGGAGGCAAAAGATGGCAGCGCCGGGTTTGACTTCAGCGGCATGTATGAGGAAGTAAGGCAGCATGAGCTCATTGAATATTCACTCGGCGATGCCAGGAAGGTAAAGGTTATTTTTTCAAAAAGCGGCGCCAAGACAATGGTTGTCGTGACATTTGACGCTGAAACTGAGAACTCAGTTGAATTGCAGAGAAAAGGCTGGCAGGCCATCCTGAATAATTTCAAGAAATACACTGAGAGCAATTGAACAAGATGTCTTCAATAAAAAAGGAAATGCTCGCCTTGGCAAGCAAGGAAAGAGCAAAGGCTTCTTCCTGGTTCTTCAAGACAGGAAAAGGCCAGTATGGCGAAGGAGATGTTTTCCTTGGGCTGACAGTGCCAGAGCAGCGTGCAATTGCAAAAAAATACCATGATCTGCCTTATTCTGGCATCAAAAAATTGCTGGAGAGCAAGTATCATGAGCACAGGCTCACTGGCCTGCTCATTCTTGTTTTGAGATATCAGAAATCCAAAGATGTAAAGGAAAAGAAAAGCATAGCTGAATTCTATCTCAGGAACAGAAAGGGAATAAACAACTGGGACCTTGTTGACTTAAGCGCGCCAAGGATTCTGGGCAATTATTTTTTTGACAAGGACAAGGCAACATTATACAGATTTGCTGAGTCGCAGA
Source organism: Candidatus Woesearchaeota archaeon (assembly GCA_018303405.1). Classification (NCBI taxonomy): domain Archaea; kingdom Nanobdellati; phylum Candidatus Woesearchaeota; species Candidatus Woesearchaeota archaeon. The sequence goes on from JAGVYD010000016.1 coordinate 22,106, forward strand.
ATCTATGGGAGAGAAGGATTGCAGTTCTTGCGACTTTCTGGTTCATTTCAAAAGGCAAATTTGACCATTCATTAAGAATTGCAAAAATGCTCCTGAATGACAGGCATGACCTAATCCACAAGGCTGTTGGCTGGATGCTGAGGGAGATAGGGAAAAGGGACGAAAAAGCGCTTCTGAATTTCTTGGATAAACATTGCAGGAAAATGCCAAGGACAATGCTGAGGTACGCCATTGAAAGGCTGGATGGGAAGAAGAGAACACATTACATGGCCAGGCAGCCGGCATAAGCTTTTTATTCTACTATGATTTGGCAACGCAAGTATGGATAAGGATAAATCTTCCCATCTTCCGTGGTTCCGCAAATATGCGCCTGCAAAATCAGCTGACATTCTCGGCCAGGAAAAGGCCATGTCTGAGATTAAGAAATTCCTCCAGGATTACAAGAAGCAGAAGAAAAAGGCAATTCTTCTGCACGGGCCGACTGGAACCGGCAAGACAGCAAGCGTCTATGCAGTCGCATCTGAGCTTGACTGCGAGGTTGTGGAAGTGAATGCCTCTGATTTCAGGAATGAAGCCTCAATCAACAGCATTGTTGGGGCAGCTGTGGAGCAGCTTTCGCTTTTTGCCAAAACCAAGCTGATACTGGTTGACGAGATTGACGGCCTTTCCGGGACCCAGGACAGGGGCGGCATTCCAGCCCTGGCCAAGCTGATTGATAAAACAACATATCCGATATTCCTGACAACAAATGATGCATATAACCAGAAATTTAGGCCATTAAGGGCAAAATGCATTGACGTCGAGTTCCATGCATTGCAGGCTGCATCGATACAGAACATCATCAGGCCAATAGCAAAATCCGAGGGCATAGGCATTTCTGAAGAAAACATTAAGGCGCTGGCGAGAATGGCATCAGGGGATGCCCGCGCAGCAATCAATGACCTGCAAACCCTGGCTGGGTTTTCCAATGAAGTTAAGGAGCCGGAAGTGCTGGGTGAGAGGAACAGGCAGGATACAATAATCAATGCTTTGCTGAGGGTTATGAAATCAACGGATGTCAATGTTGCCAGGAATGCATTCGAAAATGTCAACGAAGACCTTGACCAGTGCATGCTGTGGCTGGATGAAAACCTGCCAAAAGAGTATACAAAGCCTGAGGACCTTGCAAAGGCATATGACATGATGTCCAGGGCAGATGTTTTCAGGGGCAGGATCAGGAAATGGCAGCATTGGAGGTTCCTTGTTTATGTTAACGAGCTTATCACAGCAGGAATCGCGCTTTCAAAAAAGGAAAAGTACCACCAGTTTGTTGCCTACAAGCCAACTACAAAGCTGTTGAAGATATGGATGGCAAACCAGCGCTACCTGAAAAGAAAGGAAATAGCAGGGAAGATTGCTGAAAAGACCCACACTTCCACCAGGGTTGCCGTACAGAGCACAATCCCCTATCTTCAGCACATATTCAGGAAAAATAAGCAGCGGTCCCAGGAAATAGCAGAATTTCTCGGGCTGGAAAAAGAGCACATAGACTGGCTCAGGAATAAGTGAAGCGTGAGCAGGGCTTTCTTGCATTTTCAGCCATCCTGCAGTAAATTTATATAATTGGAAGCGAATTTCTGGGCTATGTTCCACTCCAAGCGCAATCTGAAGAACCATGCAGTGCTGTTTGGCTATTTGATTGGGATTGCCACTTTGGGCTTGCTTGCATTCTATTATTGGCAGCCGCTTGTGCAGATGTACACCAATCCCGACGAAATCCGAACTTTTATAGAGGGCTTTGGAATTTTTGGCCCATTGGTCTTTATTTTCTTCCAGTTCCTGCAGGTGATAATATTCTTTGTGCCGGGCGCGGTATTTACAATTGCAGGAGGATATCTTTTTGGCACTTTTGTCGGAACTGTCTATTCAATAATCGGCACCATGATTGGCAGCATTTTGGTTTTTCTTGTGAGCCGGAAATACGGAAGGCCATTTGTCGAGAAGATTGTTCACAGGAAAGAGCTGCAGCATTTTGATGCCTTTTTCAAAAAAAGGGGGAAAATTTCGATTGTGATAACAAGGATGGTCCCGGTGATTTTCCCCAATGACGCCGTGTCAATGGCAGCTGGCATAACACCGATTAAGTTTAGGGATTATGTTCTGTATTCAATTATTGGTTTCATTCCCCACCTGTTTCTGCTGAACTATTTCGGCGTCGAATTAACCAAGGAATTCAATCCATCGACAGTGATTATATTGACGCTGGTTGGGTTATCTGGAATGGCATATATATTCAGGCATCCGATAAAGGTCTTCTTCATTAAGGAAATCAGGGAGCTGGAAGCTGACCTCAGGAAAGTGGAGGAAGTTTCTGTTAAGGAGGTCGCGGTTATTGAAGAGGCTGTTGAGAGGGAGTATGATGAGGTTGTGGAAGAGATTAAAATAGTGGAGGAAGAAATTTTCCAGGAAGAGCCCAAAAAGGCAGCCATGCAGGAAAATGCAAAAAAAGAGATTCCTGAAAAGCCTGTGAGGAAAAAAACTAAAACAGTTTCCAAGAAAAAATGATTATGGATGCCTGCGCAGCTATCGGCACCTGACTTTCATCAAGGCAGGAATTTCTCAGGATGCTCAAGTTTTTCAGGCAGGTAATTGCTTATGACAAAATTAAGGCCTTGTGCTGCAAGCGCCTGCTGCTCTGCCCTTTTCTTCATGGTAATGAGAAGCTTCAGGGCCTTCTGCCATTCCGGGTAATGCTTGATAAAAGGGTCGTTCTTGAAAGCATCCTGTGTCCTTTTGATATCAATATCCTTTAGGGGATGCGTTGGCAGCTTGTAGTCAATGATATCCTGGGGCGTGACCCCGAGGAATTTGGCTTTTGGGACGCAAAAATACTTGTTGATGTGTGCTGAATTTCCGCTCCCCACTTTCAATGTCCTGTAGATATTTGCAATCCCATAGGGATCGCAGTCAGTGAAGCCATAAACGGGTATTTTTTTCTCGTCGCTCAGCCTCCTGAGGAATCTTCTGCATGCCCTTGTTGGAACGCCTCCGAGGGAGACAAGTATGCACTTTGCCTTTTTCCAGTAAGCGTGCTTCACAAGCCTCTGGTACATACCTGCTGTTTCAATAGCCAGTATAAATTCTGCATCTGTGTCAAACTGGAGATGCTCGACGCTGCTCGGCACTGAATAAGCCCCTGAGCCAAATTTGGTGCAGTCAATCTCAATCTCCTTGCCTGTTTCAGGGTCAACATCAATCACAACAAGCTTTCCTGACACATCGCCTCCCTTTTCTTCCGGAATAAATCCAATTTGCTCCCTGTTGACCATCAGCATTGATTCAATGTCATCCATGACCATGTCAGATTCGGGCTGCTCATTGAACCTTGCATCGCCCCAGTTCTTTGAAACATAATACGCTTCTCTTTTAGTCGCAATATCATCAGTCCTGACAAGCTCCTTTGAAAGCGCCATCATCTTCAGTGTCTGGGCAAAGGTCTTGACTGTGGATGCTGTGAGGGTCCTTTCCTTGAATTTCCCCAAAAGCTCAAAGTAGCCCAATTTAGGGTCATATGTGACATTCTGGAGGCTGCGAAGCGGCATGGACAGCTGCGGCTGCATCTTGTCAAGGATTTTCCTGTATACATCAGTGGCCACTCCATCAATTTCCTTGAGCACTTTTTGGTCAGCCTGCTTGCCCTTACTCATTTTCTTCAGCCTCGTCCATTTCATCTGTTTTCTTTCCTTTTCCTATGCTTGCGAATTCTTCATCATACTCAAGGTTTTCTTCTGCAACTTCCTCAATCTTGCCCCTGTGCTTTTCCAGCATCTCCTTGAGCATTGATTCAACTTTTCTTTCCTCGAAGTCCTTTAGTGCGAGAATTTCCTTGAGCGCCTGGGCGACATGCGGGATGTATTTCTCGATGTAGCTTCTCTTTTTCAGCTCATCGCCGACTCTCCTTTTCTTTGATACATAGCCTGACAGTTTCCTGCCGACCTCCTGAAGCGCCAGCTTGACTTCCTTGATGATTTCAGGGTAATGCGCCACAGCCTCCTTGCTTTCCGATGTGAATGGCACCCAGACTGAAGCAATATGGACTGCGATTGTGATCGGCCCGACTGGCAGGGCGCCCTGGCTTTGGTTCAGGCCATATGACCTCCACATTGTCTGCATTATGGATTTTGTTATTGAGCACGCCCCCTGCTCGTAAAGCAGCGGCACCCTGTTGGCAAATCTTAGGACATTGGCTGGCTGGTCCGCGCCCTGTGCACCGCCATATGCAATGCCAACTTCCACCGTGAATGGGTTCCCCCTGTATACTGATGGTGGCCGCGTTACTGCTGCAAAAAATTCAGCGTTAATCTCTTTTTTCAGGCCTCTTTCCAAAAGCTCTGAGCCGATTGGCGAAATGCAGTCAGTGGGAGGTGCGATGATTTTGGTTTTCTTTATGCCGTTGATAAGATGCTCCACCTGCTCCCTGCCCATATCCCGGGGCTTGTTGTTTGGCATAAGGCTGGAATTCTGGCAGATTTCCTTTGCAGTGTTTGGGCCAACCCTGGAGAATTCGCTGGTCAGGAAAGCCTGGAGTGTGCGTGTCTCTGTATTTTTCAGCATTTGCATGAGAATCCCGAGCTCAACTCCGTAAGGGTGCGGTTTGATTTCCTTGGGCTTGTCAGGAAGCGCATCTGTTACACGAGTGAATATCACTTGCTCTGCTTTTGGATTGGTATAGATTAGGGTGACATGCGGATTTACAATTGCAGTTTCCTTCATGTACTGGTCAACGCTTTGGTCGCCTTTTTGATAGCTTGCCTCGATGTCAAGCTCGACCTTGACCCCGTGCTCGCTTGCCCACTCAACCACGGATTCCTGCAATATCTTGGGCTCATTTTTTTGGGTGTCTATGTGCAGCTCATAATAATGGGCATCAGTTTTGGGCCCGATGCGGGATGTGATTTTTGCAGGCCTTCCCGTGGTCAGCTGTGCATACATAACTGCTGCTGAGATTCCGATTCCCTGCTGGCCCCTGCTCTGGGAAAGCTTGTGGAATTTGCTTCCATAAAGCAGCTTTGCAAAAACATGGGGGATCTGTTTTTTTACAATCCCGGGCCCATTGTCCTCAACAATTATCCTGAAATGGTCTTCGCTAATCTCAATGATTTCCACGGAAATTTCAGGCAATATTCCCGCCTCCTCGCAGGCGTCCAGGCTGTTGTCAACTGCTTCCTTGACTGTTGTCAGGAGCGCCTTCCTTTTGTTGTCAAATCCAAGGAGATGGCGGTTTTTTGCAAAGAACTCAGAAATGGAAATCTCGCGCCTTTTTGAAGCCATTTCCTGTGCTATGTCGGCAGTGGACTGTCCTGTGTCAGTTGCATTACTTTTGCTCGCCATTTGGTGTTTCCCTCTTTTGTGCCTGCATCATCATGTCGCTGTGCTTTAAGTCCCTTCTTTTGCCCTCAAGCCACTTATAGACGTTTGCGTGCGGGCTGCCCTCCAAAAGCGAATCCACAGCGCGCCTCGCAAGGGCCAAATTCTCAACAGGGCCGATTATGCTGATGGTTTTTCCATAGACAGATATATATGTTTCTGTCAGCTCCTCAATTGTCCGCCTGGATTTGCCCTCTGAGCCGATGACCCTGCCTTTAAGCCTGAGAAAATGGTTTCTGCCCGACGCATACTCTTGCAGGTCGAGGATTTCAAGCCCATAATCCGAATGCAGGAGCAGAGTTGCTATGTCCGGGTTAAAGCCCCTTCCAATTGCGCGAATAATTTCGCGCAGGGTAAAAAGAGAGAGGGCATCCTCGCCATAAACAAACACATCGCCTTCAGCTGAATCCACCTGTATGCGGGTCTTTGTCTGCTCTTCAAGGTATTTTTTTATCTCGCCATTCTTGCCTATTAGCACCGCGACCCTTTCCTTCGGTATTTTCAGTTCGTAAGAATACTCTGTCATAGTCATCTGGGAAAAAATGTTGTTTTTAAACTTGTCTGTTAAATGTGCAAATATCCTTCGATTGGCTGCTTATTGCTTTTGCAGTTTCGCCAAGGTCGTCGGTATTACCCCGTCTTCCCTGTAATTTTCCCGAGCATTTTTTTCTCATCGACGTTTGCGCCAAGCTTGGAAAAGTATTTTGCTATGTTCCTCACGTCCCGCTCCAGCAGTTCCATTGCATTGGGGCTGTTCATGGAAATTCCCTGGGAAAAATCAATGAAAACAGGATATTCATCCACGCTAAGTATGTTGTATTCGCTCAGATCGCCGTGCACAATCCCTGCGTCATGGAGTTTTTTCATGTTTGCAAGCACATGCCCAAAAAATTCCTCCGGGTCAGCAGGGATAAGCTGCTTAAGCTTCATTGCTGCATGGCCCGACTCTGCATCGCCGATCAGCTCCTCAACCATTACATTGTTCATCCGTGTAATAGGCTTTGGCACGCTGACTCCGCCCTCCCTTGCCAAAAGGGTATTCCTGTATTCCCGCTGGGTCCAGGCAAAAACGATGTTTCTTTTTCCCCTTTTTATGGAAGGGTAGCGGACATCGAATTTCAGGTAGTCATACATCCTGTTGAAGTCGCAGCTTTCCAGGCGATAAATCTTCACAGCCACAAAGCCTTTGGCAGTTTTGCCTGAGAAGATATTGGCCTCTTTTCCTATTGAAAGGGGGCTTGCCAGCCCAAGAAAATGCCCCTGGTCTATGAGCTTTTGCAGTGTGGTGACTGTGAAATTGTCGAATACATTGCCGTAAGTCTTGAACTTTTCTTTTGCTTTGTTTGGCATAGTGTCACACCGTGCCTGGAATTTTAGCACTTAATTGCTGCAGTTCGGGAGACTTGCGAAGCAACGTCTCCCTACCTTCCGTGCGAGCTGAGGCCAGCAACTGGAGCCTCGCTTGGCACGGCACTAGTATGATGGGATTAACCTTCGGTCAATCCCATGACTCCGTTCTGTAACGCAGTTCGGGAGACTTGCGAAGCAACGTCTCCCTACCTTCCGTGCGAGCTGAGGCCAGCTCTTGCCGTAGGTCTTGAATTTTTCTTTTGCCTTGTTTGGCATTATATTGTCCATAATGTGAGCCACATATAAAAAGAGAGCGGAATTCGTAACTTCGATGCTGCCATAGAGGGAGATTCTTGCTCTTTGGCAAAGCTTTTTATATAACTGTTCCTTGTAAAATCCCATTACGCAGTGTGTAAATGGGTCCTTAATGAGCTCCGCGCGACGCGGATGCTGTGAAATTAAGACACTCTTACACACCACAGCCCGACACGAGAGTACTCGTGGGAGCTCACGACAAAGTCAAGCGATGAACCCGGGAGTTAGTGAAGGGCAACACATTATTTTCATATTCGCAAATAATAAAATAACATATAAGACAAGCTAACAGGTCGTATCATTACCATTCACTTATTCAATATGGGAGAAATGAGTAAAGGATATTAAAAATAATCACAGGTTAGGATTATTATGTTAGCTTGTTCTTGAGGAGGCATCACATGTTCATTAGTTCATCATGCTCATTGGGTATGAAGCTGATAGAGTTAGATGTGTGCTTCTTCTTTATATGATTTACAGAATTGCGAAGTAACAACGCGAAGCGGAGGTTATAGCAATGGGAAAAATAAGCCCGGTATCAGCAAAATATATAGTGCACTCTACAATAGAAATTGAAGGCATCGTCGACAAGCCAGATGTCATCGGTGCAATCTTCGGGCAAACCGAAGGGCTTCTTGGGGCAGACCTTGAATTAAGGGAGCTGCAAAGGAGCGGCAGGATTGGGAGGATTGAGGTTAACTCAGACACAAGAGGGGGGAAAACACAGGGAGCAATAATCATCCCTTCAAGCCTTGACAAGGCAGAAACAGCAATTGTGGCTGCAGCCCTGGAAATTATCCAGCGCATTGGCCCCTGCAATGCCAAGATAAAGGTTGACAAAATTGAGGATGTCAGGGTAAGCAAGAGAAAATTTGTCATAGACAGGGCAAAAGAGCTTCTGAAAAACCTGATGGATACATCATTGCCTGATTCGCAGGAATTGGCTGATGAAGTTTCATATTCGGTCAGGGTTATGGAAGCCACGGAATATGGCAAGGACAGGCTCCCGGCGGGCCCAATGGTCGATGATTCTGACGAGATAATTGTGGTTGAAGGCAGGGCAGATGTCCTTAACCTGCTCAAGCATGGGTTCAAGAATGTGATTGCTATCAATGGCACCAGCATTCCCGAGACCATAATTGAGCTGAGCTCCAAGAAAACTATCACAGCTTTTGTTGATGGTGACAGGGGCGGGGACCTTATCCTAAAGGAACTGGTCACTGTTGCTGAAATAGACTTTGTCACAAAGGCCATGGATGGCAAGGAAGTTGAGGAAATCACAAAGAAGGAAATTCACAAGGCATTGAGGAGCAGGATTGCTGTTGAACAGATTAAGATGGAGCTGGCAAAGGAACAGCCAAGGATTATGCAGCAGGCCAACCAAAGCCGTGACTCGCAGGACCAGGGCTTCAGGAGAGGCAACCTAAGGGACAACAGGGACAGGCGGGGACCGATGATGAGGCAGGGTGTTTCAGCCAGGCCGGCAGGCCCGCCGCCGCAATACGCAGCCCAGCGAAAGCCCCAGAAAATGCACCCGGATGCCAAAAAAACACTCAAGGAAATGTCTGAGGACCTGATTGGCACAAGAGGAGCATATATCCTGGACGAAAAGCTCAATATTTTGGGCAAGGTGCCTTTCACTGAGTTAAGCTCAACGCTCAAAAGCCTTAACACAGGCGTCTATGCCATTGTATTTGATGGCTCTATAGACAAGCAGCTTGTGCTGATTGCGGAGAGGCTGAATGTCAGCTTCCTGATTGGCATGGAAAATGCTGTAAGGCCACAGGAAACAAAGATTGAGCTTATGACACTGAGTGACCTTGAGTAAACTTATAATTTTATTTTTTTTATAATTTTTTTAATTCTTCATTTCTTTCAGATGGCTGGACAAAATAATGCTATCCAATAAAAAGGGCCAAAATAAGAATGTAATGCAAGAATATAACAAGATGGCCTAGCAGTCGGATAATGCCTTGAGCTGCTCCAGTGTCTGCATTCCCTTATATGATTTGCCGTCGATTGACCAGGTTGGATAAAGGTCAATGCCAAGGGCAGCGCATTCCCCGCTTATGTAGCCATCGGCATCATTGCACTCAAAGAAATTGATTTTGCCTGCCTCCTCCCCGAACAATGCAATTTGCTCTGTTGTGAATGTGCATTTTTCTGAGCCATAAAGAATGGCTTTTTTCTCCTTCAGGCAGTCTGCCAGGCTTATTGGCACAGCAGACGCTTCAGTGGCTTCTTCAGCTGAGCCTGGCGTTTCCTGCCCTTCTGTGGATGCGGCAGCGGCCTCTTCTTCCTCAGGAGCAGTTTCTTCGTCTTCCTGTGCTGGTGCGGTCTCTGAGGTTTCCGCAGCTGCTGTCTCAGTTTCTGCTTCTCCGCCAATTAAAATGACAATCTCAGAGCTTGCCCTGGTCTGGTTGATAAACCTGGAATATGCATCCTTCTGCTTCTGTAGAAGCAGGAACCTTTCAATCTGCTGCCTTGTTTCATTTGTAAGCTCAATGCCCTCAAAGGACTCCTTGGCAAAATTATCGATTTCCTGGGCTGTAATCCCGATATTCAGGAAAACTTTCTCCTCGAGGAATTTGGACAGCAGGAGCTGCTGCTGGATTTCAACCTTGACATCATCAAGGGCGAGGCTGTCTTCTGTCAGGGCTTCTTCAAGGGTTTTCCCCTCCGGCAAATCCCTGGAAATCTCATCAATAACAGCCTGGATTTCATCCTCAGTCACAGAAATGCCTGCCTTGGCAGCCTCCTGGAATACAAGGACCCTGTCAATTATCTGGTCAAGAAGGACCTGCTTTGTATAGCTTGCCCTGAGCTGCTCAGGCACCTTTTCGTACTGGGCATCAAGATATTCAGAATAAATTTTTTCTCCGTTGACTGTGGCAGCAACAGCTTCCTCATCCTTAGGCGGATTCAGGTCGCTGGTTAGCGTCACAACTATTGCAACAACCAAAAAAAGTATGATTAGGCCTAAAATGAAATTCCTGGTTGAATTGCGCTTTCCATTCTTCTTGGATTTTCTGGATTTGGCCATTTTATTTACCATTATAAAATGATACTAGTTATTATCTTTTTACTAGTAAATAAACTGTGCCATTAATAAAGTTTGCGGAAATTTTCTGCATTTCAGCAGGGCAGGGCGCGGCCGTCGATTGGGAAAATATATATACCATCCCGCACAAGGAAGCTGTATGTATGATGTCATATTGGGCAGGAGCGAGGAAGACAGGCACATATTCGGTGACAAGGGTGCAGTTTTCCTGGGGAAGCACTATGTCAAAATGGGGCAGACCACCTCGCTTTCCAACAGTATATATCTTGATGTGGCAAGGAGCCATGTTGTTTTTGTCTGCGGCAAGCGAGGGGGCGGAAAGTCATATACAATGGGGATAATTGCTGAAGAAATGGCCAGGCTGCCGCCTGAGGTGAACAAGAACCTCAGTATTATCATGCTTGACACCATGGGCGTTTATTGGACCATGCGATACCCCAACCAAAAGGAAAAGCCGCTTCTGGATGAATGGAAACTAAAGCCAATGGGGATGAATGTCCAGATATTTACGCCAGTGGGATACTACAGGCAATATAAGGAAGAGGGCATCCCGACTGATTTTCCTTTCGCTATCAGGCCCAAGGAGCTGGACCCGGATGACTGGTGCACCACTTTTGAAATAAAGCTGACCGAGCCGATAGGTGTAGTTATAGAAAAAGCCATCACCAGCCTCCGCGAAAAAAATTTGGAATATACAATGGAGGACATTAAGGCCGAAATCGAGAAGGATGATACAGCAAACAGGGAAGTTAAGGAGGCCGCTGTAAACCGTTTCATTTCTGCTGAATCATGGGGGGTTTTTGATGAAAAGGGGACGCAGATCAAGGATCTTGCCATTGGCGGAAAAGTGACTGTGCTTGATGTCAGCTGCTATGCAACAATGGCATCAGGCTGGAAAATCAAGGCATTGGTCATTGGCCTTGTCGCGCAAAAGCTTTTTGTGGAGCGCATGAAGCAGAGAAAAGAGGAGGAATTCCAGGACGTGAAAGACAGCCAAAGCTATTTTTCCAGCGCCCCTGAAAAGCAAAAAGTCCCGCTCGTCTGGCTTGTGGTTGACGAAGCGCATGAATTCCTGCCTTTGGAAGGCGATACTGTTGCCTCTTTCCCGCTGATAACCATACTCAGGGAAGGGCGGCAGCCGGGCATCTCATTGGTGCTGGCCAGCCAGCAGCCTGGAAAAATCCACACAGATGTCATGACTCAAAGCGATGTTGTGATAGCGCACAGGATAACTGCAAAAATTGACGTTGAGGCCCTGGGAGCCTTGATGCAGAGCTACATGCGTGAGGGCCTGTCCCTCCAGCTTGACAATCTTCCAAGGACCAAGGGGTCTGCGCTGATTTTCGATGATGTGAATGAAAGGATGTACCCGATGAGAATGCGGCCAAGGCTGACCTGGCACGGAGGCGGGAGCCCCAGCGCCCTGAGCGAGCAAAAGAAGTTTGAGTTCTGACAGTGATTTCAGGATTATTTTCTGACTTTTTTTTCAATTGTGATGGGATCGGTTTTTCCGAATCTGTCCATGTTCCAGTTTTCTATCAGGCTTCTTGCAGAGCTGAATGATTTCTTTGGAGGCATTGTTCCATCTGAAAAAGCTGTCTGGTTATGGAGCAAATTGCGGATAAGTGTTTCTACATCCATGCCATCCCTGAAAAATATGTCATGAGTCGCAGGAATCAAGCCCATGGTGTCAAGTTCCGGCTCTATATCGATTAGGGCCTTCAGTATGGGCAGCTGATTGAATCCTTCAATGCTTCTTCCGCTCTGGTTCTTGATTTCCTCAACTGGCATTCCCTGGGCTCTTTTAAGCCCTGCTTTGTAATTGGCGCTGTCAGGTCCCTGTGCTGTATACCTGATGTCATCACCTATTGCCTGGAATTTTGGGTCGAATATGAATTTTGGATTGCCGCCAAACTTTGCAATGAAGTGGTGCAGGCTGTCCAAGTATGCATTGATTAAGGCTCCTTTTGCGCCTTCGCTTTCGTAGATTCGCCTGCCATTTTTTTCTACTCCTGCCAAGTAGCCTGTCGATAACGCAATTGTTGGTTTGATTAATCCGGAAAGAAGCACGGTTCTCAGACCTTTCGAACCCGCCGGGATTACGCCATAATCTTCCCTGCTTAAAACATGGCTAAGATACTTAAGCCATTCGTGCCTGGATTTTTCACCTGCTTTCACATCGCTTCCCATCCCTGTCCAAAGCATGGACAATGTCAGTTGGCCATTCAGGAGATTGGTGTACATCATATAACCAGAATGATAAAATTTAGGTATGCCCAAGCCAGCGAGTTCTTCCCTCATAATGTGATATGGGTCTGTGATTGTTATTTTACTCCCTTGGTCATTCATCTCCCAGCCTTTTGCGTAATTGACAACCGGAACGCCGGGCTTCAAATATGGCACCAATTTTTGTAGGACAGGCCTAACTGCGTCTGAGGTAACTGCTAGTGGCACCACATCTGCCTCGTGAAGCGCCAATTGTATAGAATCATCCAGGCTTCCAGTAACCTCAGGGGCAGCGATTACTAAAGTTCCTTCTCCTGCCTCGCGTTTTCCAGTGTCGTAATATACCCCCTTGGCTAAGTGGTCATACGCTGAGTGTGCGTGCAATTCCCTAAAATCATATTTGCCATCTTGAACTTCCTTGAGCACCCGAGAGGGGCTAGGATAAAAGTTCAATAGTGTGACTTTATACTCAAGATTCCGCCCAGGAATCGCCCTTTCTTTGTCCAGATATACACTGGCAAGCGCCTGGCCCAGCGCCCCTGAGCCAACTATTGCAATGTTAATTTGGTTATCTGGCTTTGAGGCTATTATCCCGGTCATTTTGATCAGCTCACGTTCTGGAAGGTTTCATTTTATGGTAATTTATAATTTGGTTGGCCACACTTGCATACATTAAAAATGCAGCCTCGGTCCCGTCATGCGTCTGCCCCGGCACCAATATCCCATTTTCATTGAATATGACTCTTTTTTTGGATTGGTTGAAAAGTTTTAGTGCCCTCTCAGCAATAGTTTCTGCTGTCTGCCCTTCGATATTTTTGGCCAGGGGGATGTGATATTCTTTTGCTGTTTGAAGTACATTTGCAATTGCCCTGTATATCTCCTGCTTCGGGATATCATGCCTGCCTGAAAGAATTTCACTGTGAACCTGGCCTGTGTCAAATTTATCACTGCTTGATTCAGGGAGAAGGGAAAACAAGTGGTCATAATGCTGTGCCTGGCTGCCTTTGAAGATTAAATCCAGCAGTGCGTAAGCCAAGATGTTTGTGCTTTGAAGCGGAAAATTGCCCATTACCCTGCCCCAAGCCATCTCCTGGACCATGCCTCTTAAATTTCTCAGTTCCTTGTCGGTTGCCCCTGGATATTCAGAAAGCAATTTTTTCATGCTAATCGGGGCGCCGTAATATGTTGTCAAATCCCCCTTGAAGCCGGACTTTGCGTGGTCAAAAATTAAGCCCCATCTTGCTGAATCTGCATCCTTTTCCCTTAGGGATTTATCCCCGTAGAAGGTATAATCAGGGATTACTTCCGGCACTGAGAGAGTAGGCACAACTGCAATGTCTTTCCCCAGCCCATGCTTATCTGATATTCTCTGGGCAGCCAGGGAGGGCGCAATAAGCATTGCTTCAAAGGGCTTGATTCCGTTTATGGACAATCCTGCTGAATACATGAGAAGGTCGTCATCGTCCAAATGAAGATGCGTCAGGTATTTTTGCAGGGTGGCAATATTTCTGTGGGACTCTTCATTTGGGAATTTAACGAGAAAATGCCCCATTGCAGGCGCAATAATTCTGTCTTTTCGGGAGGGGGATGTCTTCATTTTCTCGAGAAGCCGTTCCCTTCCGAGTATCTTGGGGATTGGAAGCCCCAAATCATGGATTAGCGTGCCCTGTAGCACATAATCCCCATGGGACATATGCGTTGACACATAATTCCTTGAGTCGAAAGACGCCATGTGTTCCGCATCAGATTCTGTGTTGTTATAGATGGCATCATATAAGGAAAGAATCTTTGGCTTCAATAAGCGTGTGGCTATGAATCCCCTTACAGGGCTTTTCTCAATAGCCATCCTATCCCATATTTCCTGCTGTTCAGGGGGCAGCCCTGACCTTAGATTTGGGACTTTGGGATTTCGCATGCATATGGCCAAGAAACTTCGCTTTTTAAATCTTTGCCATGTTTAGCATTGAAAAGTAGTGAAAACTCAAAGAAATTATTTTCTTTTGTAGTGCTTCCTCATGCTGTCAAGAATCAGCGACTCTTTTTCAGGGGCATAAGTCATGGATATGACGCTTGCGATGAACATCATTATGAAAACAAGAGCAAATGCAAACCCGAAGCTGTGCGAGATTGGGAAAACAAGGAGCACAGACCCAAGATAGCCAACCATGCTCATCAGCATGAAGCTTGCCGGCAATGGTGCAACGTCAATTGGCAAAATACCACCTCTTTTCAATTATTTTGTCATTACACACTATTCAGATATAAACTTTTCTTTTCAGTGGGGCGCAAATCTTAAAACACGAATAGTTGGACAAATTCTTTCAGTCTCGCAGTATGAACCGGTCAAGCTGCTTTCTTGCCAGTTCTCTCTTTCTCTGGTGTTCCTTCAGGAATGAGTTTATCTTGTCTATCGCAATCTGCTTGATTTCCCCTGTAAGCATTTTGCCGCTTTTGTAATCATCATGGATCTGCTTCAGCTTCCCGTCATCCTCCTCAAGATAGCTGAGCCATTGGTAGGGGATATCTATCTCAGGGTTGCCGCCTTTCTTCCTGTGTTCCTCAATCGTTGGCTGCCCGCCTGAAAACGCATACTTGTTGATTTTTTTCTTGACAGTTGCTTCGTCATCTGTTGTATAGATTGTTGTGTTCTCCTCAGAAGCTGACATTTTCGAGTCTGCTGTCAGGCCTGGCAGGAATTTGCAGTGTATGGATGCTGGCTTGTAATACCCCATTCTTGGCAATATGTCCCTGCTGATCCTGAAATGAGGGTCTTGGTCAATGGCATGCGGGATAAGGCATGGTATGTTCTTCCCGGCCCTGATTGAGGGCAGGAATGCCGGCACACTCTGCATGGATGTGAAAAATATTTGCCCCACATTTGTTTCGTTCTGGAAGCCGAACACTGCCTTTGTTGTTGAAAAAGTCAGCTTCTTTGCAACTTTTATCGCTTCGCGGTAAAGTGTTTTTGCATAATCAATGTCTGAAAATATGAAAGTTTTCTTAGGGTCAAATCCTAATGCAATAATGTCTAATGCGTTCTCATAACCAAGCTTGTTTGCGTCGTCCAGCTCAAGCCCCTGCTTAAACAAGAATTTCTCATCATCCGTCAGCTGGAAATACAGCTCAGCATGGAATTTGTCCTGCAGCCACTTGGTGAACATCCACGGGATTAAATGGCCAATATGTGTGTTGCCGGATGGCCCCCTTCCTGTATAGAGGAAAAACTTGTTGCCTTTGTCATACTCATCCAAGAGCCAATTCATGTCACGATGGCTGAAAAAAAGCTTTCTTCTCAGGAAATGGTGCAATTCCCCTGTATGTTTTTTTATCCTTGCCAGTAGTTTTTCATCTATGGCTTCTGTTCCAAACTCCTTCACAAGCTTGCCGTAGTCAATTTCCCCCCTGACTTCCCAGGGCGTGACGATGAACTTTTCATGCTTGTCTGTCATGCTGCTTCAACCCATTCCACATTTAAATAATTTACCTACATGAAAGCTCCTGAAGGGGCATTAGATCGGCTTGTTGGGGAGCTGCCATCATAAACATTCGCCATTTTCATGACCAGCTGGTATAAATCATTGTTATCAGCCCTGCGGACAACAAAATTTCTGGTGACCTTGCGAATCCCTTCAACAGCATGCCGCATCTCTCGTTCATAGGCGCTAACCACCAAATCCAGAGCCCCGTTTTTGTCCCTGTTGTATGCTAAGAATCCCGATCCATGTATGGAATAGAGGCCAAAATTCGTCTCGGTTTCGGGAACCTTTCCATTACCTTGGCTCTCTGCCATGTGTGCCCTGATCTTTTGAAGCACATTCTTTCCGGCCTTGCCATGGACAATGACTCTCAGATAGACCCTGCCATCCTTGCCCCCCATCTCTGAAATTGCCTGTCCTGGATTGTCTTCCAATCCCTCGTAATAATCTCTCGTCGAAGGCTCAAAATGTGTCATTTCAAGCCCGATGTCCTGCATCAGGCCTGCCATCTTGGCTTCCAGATTATGGTCATGCAAGTCATGGATGCTTACATGCAATTCCGGAATAACGAGCCCTGGATATCCAGTATCATGGATATGCTCATTGATGCCTGCGCGATGGCCCGGTATACCATTTGACTTAAGCAGCTCCGCTACAATGCCCCTCAGCTCTGTGTCTCCCTTAAATGTCATCATCTTAATCATTCCTCCGTTGTTTTTGTATATCCTGTGAAAAATGAAAAATTGTTGGCCAAGAATCCAGGACGGCAATGTATCAAGCCATCAAAAACATCGGGAATTCATGGCAAAAGCTAACAATGAGAAGTTCTAGCGCCAATACCAATAATCAACTTTGAAATTTACCATAGTCCTGTGAAAATGCATGTTATATTTAAACTTTCTGCATAAGATTTATAAATTAACTTGGGTTTTCAGGCATCATGGCACTCAAAGACTTACAGGTTAGGCAGGGAAAAGTAGATGTGGTCGTCGACGTTATTGAAAAGGGCGATGTCCGGACTTTCAACAAGTTTGGCAATTCTGGCAGGGTTGCCAATGCAAAAGTCAAGGATGAATCAGGCGAGATGACCCTGACTTTGTGGAACGATGACATAGACAAGGTCAATGTTGGCGACAAGATCCAGATCAAGAATGGCTATGTCGGCGAATGGCAGGGCGAGCCACAGCTTTCAACAGGCAAGTTTGGAAGCATGGAAGTGGTTGGGAAGGCGTCGGCTTCTGCCCCAGGAGCATCCGCCAAGGAAGCAACTCCTGCAACAGATGATAATTTCGAGGATGAGAGTGGCGACGTGCAGGAAGAAAGCATTGATGACCTTTACGACGAAGAGGAAAATTGATTATTTCTTTATTTTACTGTTCAGTAGTCAAATTGCAAAGCTTTTTAATTTCTCGCAGATTTTTAAATTCATGGGAGTATCGGACTTGGCAAGCAATGGAAAAGTTATGGATTTGGGCAATTATGTTGGCCATCTTGCAGAGCTTGGATTTGCTCCATATGACAGGGATGACTGCCGCACCGTATTTAGAAAAGATGATTCCCGTGGCAGGGGGCTTTATGTCAGCGTAAGAACTGCAACTGAGGCCGGAAAAAATGATTTGGGATCAGTTGAAATCATGCTCGGCCATAAAAACATGGGCCATAATGAGAATGCCGAGGCGGTCCTTGCTGAAAACCTTTTCTGGATGGTGCTCAGGAATGTCGGCTATGAGGCAGTCAAGACCAGGCTTCCTGGAAAAAAACAGGAAGACCCGGGCCAGGGGGAGCGCCCATGGCTGCACAGGATAGCACGGCCAAAAAGCCTTGGGAGCTCAATGAAGCTGGGCAGGAACAGCCTGGATGACATCAAGAATGATGTCACTTTTGTGGCTGCTGTGTTTGAGAATGCAAGCAATCTGGCTGCCTCCTCATACAGCGGGATGCCTGCGTCCATGAGGTTTACTCCCCAGTATTATTAGCAGCCTTTTTTTCTGCAGCAGTTTTTCCGAAAAGGTTTTAAAGCATGTTGGGATACTTTTGAAGCATGTTGTTGGCTGCAAAGCAAGCATTGAGTTTATGGGATTGAGCAACGCGAAATCCCGTTAATACGATTCCGTGCGAGCTGAGGCCAGCTCTGGGACGATAGCTCAGCTTGGGAGAGCACACGGCTGAAGAATCTTGCAAAAGATGTTTGAAACCGTGGTGTCCTGGGTTCAAATCCCAGTCGTCCCATCTATTAATTCTGTTGATAGGATTGAGTTGTTAGTTAGTAGTTTGACGAAACATAAGCTGGAAAGGTTAAGTAAAACCTTGCATAAAATATACAAGGAAAAGTATAGGGCAAAGGATAAGAAACGCAAGTATGGCAACATAAACAAGGGCTTCACAGAAGAGGAATTGCAGCGCTTTTTATCGTCAGTGAAGAACCCTAAGGCTTATTTGGCATTTCTACTGCAAAGCCATCTTGGTTTAAGGGTTACTGAAGTTGTAAATATGAAGTTGGATGACATTGATTTCCGCAGCAACAAGGTCAGGATTTCAACATTAAAAGCCAAGACTGGAGACTTTATGTTTATGCCTTCCAGGGTTCGAAAATTCTTGTTAACCTGGGTTCAGAAACACCAAAATAAAATTGAGGAAAAAGGTGGTTTTGTTTTATTTTCTGATAATCCCTGGCAGAAAAGAGACCATATTAGCCAACATTGGTTACGAAATGAGTTTAGGGAATGTTGTCTTTTGACTAACTTGGATGAATGGTATGACTATGCTGATGACCAAAAGAATCCAAGGCAAAAAGGACCCAGGAAATTACATAGATTGACTACCCATAGCCTTAGGCATTATTTCATAACCAAGGTCTATAACCACTGCAAGAACCCTATTTTAACTCAGAAGTTAGCCAGACATACAGACCTACAAAGCACTCAGACCTACATTAACATCAATCTGGAAAAGCTTGGGACTATTGTAGATGAAGTCTTTGAGCCAGAGAATATGCAAGAAAAGGACAATTTAATGGAGTTTATGCAGATGTACGCTAGGTATAAGCAAATGAAGGTTAATGCTAACAAGAATTAATCGCAGCATAAAATCCTCCGAAATGTGCCAATCTATTTATACTATGTATAGTACACTTTTTTATGGCTTGTTTAGGAACAACAAAAGATGGGCAACCTTGCCAAAGGAATCCTGAAGTTGGTGAGCAATATTGTTGGCAACATACAAATGGTTTTTTAAAAAAATCAACTTTGTTTATTGCATCAATTCTTGGAGTAAAAAGAAGATTTCTGATTTGGCTTATAATATTTTCAATTGGGGTATTTCTACTGCAAACATATGCCTCAAATAAAATTAATTACAGGTTAGACCAACTTGAATTCAAACCGAATATTGAGATGGAGGTATCCCCTTATCTTAAACAGGACAAATTTGGGGAGTATCTACCTTTAATTATTTACAATACGGGGGATTTTACTTTCAAGGACATTTACTTTGCAATAACTTCCTGTGGGATGGATAACCTCTACGACCAATATCATCTTCCAATTTTGCCTGCCCATTCTCAAAAAGAGATTCCTTTTGGAAATAAACATGTTATTGATATATTTAAATCGTTAGAGTGCTATCCATTTTCTCGTTTAACTAATGTTGGATATAGTTTTGATTTTAGTATGAGTGATATACAAACGGGGAAAAAGGTGAGTGGTGTTTCAATAGGCTGTGGTTGGTGTTATTTCAAGGTTTTACTGGTTGCGCAGTATTCAAAAGATGGAAAGAACGAATCATTTAGTAAAAATATAACGGGGATGTATAGAGCACCAGTTCAACTTATTTATACAATCTCTCAACATCAATAGCCAATTTGCGGTTCCCTTTCAAACTCTCCAAAAATATAGGTCTAAATAACATCTATCACAAGTATATTGCTCCTTAGCTAATTTCCTTGCAAATATTTGGATGCTATCACTATTTTCCCTTTGCAAATTGTTAATGTTACTCCAATTTAATTTTATGCCTTCTTCTTTAGCTTTGTTCATCAACTTTTTTGCATTTGGGTTATCCAATGTCAATTCCAGATAAGGAATCAAATTTCTTAAATTATTTTTATCTGAAAGGAAAATGTCGTGAACAACTTGAAATAGAAAAATATTAAGTGATTTTCTTGCCATACCCCAACTTTTTGAGGGTAAGAGTTCCATAAGTGAATGAGTTTTTGAATCAAGCCAAGAAATAAATTCCACTTCACTTTTAATATTTGTCAGCTCTTGCAAATTCATATTTTGAAGAAAATCAATGGCTATCTTGACACTACCTTTTGGTTGCCCACGTAAAGTTGATGGACTTATAGATATATTTGCAATTCTATTTTGCATCAATGCTAATGGCACCATATTGTCACCAGTCGCTATTTCAACCAACCCTCAATAAAAGTATTATTTTTCTTGATTTCTTCTTTTTTAACGTACTCCTTTTTCCAAGAGATAGCGTTTAGGTACCATAGTAATCCAAATCCAATAAGCAATACCAATAAGAGATAGTAGTATCTGTCCGAGCAATATATATGAATAAAAACGATACAAAGTAGTCCAAGATATAATGAATTGAGAAGTAGTATGATTATCCGTCTTTTAAAATCTCTATATGCTTTAAGATGAGGGATAACCCCCATTATGTCTCTAACAAATGTTTCGTAGATGTTGCCATTGCCGTCATATGTTTTTTTTATGTTTATAAGCTCAACAAAATGTAGGTATAAATTTTGTGGCAAGAAATTCTTAAAAAAGATTATGATTGGGATTAAGAATAGAAAAATAATTGGGATTAAATAGATTGAAACTTGTGAGATATTTATATTGTATATTTGTAAATATACAAGTAGTATTAGGCTGTTCAAGGCCATTAGATAATTTATAGTATCATCAAGTTTTTGCCTCTGCTGAACAAGAAATTGATATTGATTCCAGAGAAGAGGATACAATTCTTTAAAATTTAGCTTATTCTTCTTCAACCTTTTAACCCCTAATTTGGAATTATTATATCTAGATATTTAAAGATTAGTTTATTTGTCAATTCTTTTCAAGATAATATTAATTCTATATTTAATATCTTCTCCAGATTCGTATTAATGTCTTTTTTTCTTTGGTTTAGAATACCTAACAAAAAGAGTATCATAACCTAGGACAAATTGGCATTGCCAACAGATACGTTAGATTCTTTATTTGCTGGCACATTTCTATATTTTCTCATCAAAGCAGCTATATCAGCATGGCTTATCTCGCTTCGAAAATTCATCCTGAGTGATTTTTCACCATACAAATTTTTGTGGATGCTGTCTAGAATCTCCTTATACAGAGTCATCCATCTTCTTAAGGAATCTGATAGCTGACCTGTTTTTGATTCTTCATCCATCTGTCTTGTTATCCATAAGGATAACTTTGCGGCCATCTCTTTTTGTTGTTGTACTGGCTTATCAAAAAGAGGCATGAAATTATCCACTTCTTGTTTTGAGAAGTCAATTTGTACTATTTGGTTCGATGTTTCGGCAGGCAGAATTTCTATATTATGTAATTTTGATGAATTGAAAATTTCTAAGCTGCCTGGCCTATTGCTCCTGATTATTACTTCTTCCCCCTTACTTAATCCAGCCTTGTCCAATTCCTCTTTTGGCAAATAGGCAGAATAAGCTAAGGTTCCATTCGAGCGTTTGATACATTGAATCTTGGCCATGTTTCATATACTTTTTGGTATATGATTATTTCCTGGCTTTAATCATATACTCTTGAAAATCCAGGCTAAAGTTAGCTTTAGGGTATCCTAGAGAGCATTGCCATGAAATGTCACTACCACCCCGTCTAGCTCCTCTTTAAATCAGCTCTAACGAGGCTCTCTATGTAATCTGATATGTCTATCTCCTTGTCAATGCAATGTTTCTTAACAGATTTCCAAAGCTCTGAGTCAATCTTCAGGCTTGTGGTCTTTCTTGGCATAGTGTTCCATCGGTATTACTAATTTATATATTTATTGATTTACAAAAAGAAAGATTTATATATAAGTATTACATACTACTATAATACTAATGAGGTGCTATCATGACAGAAGAAACCCCCGAGGAAAAAAGGAAAAGGCTTGAAGCTATCTTGGAGAAGGCAGGCCTCAAAGGTATTGTGAAAATAAAAAACAAAGAGGAGCATATTGAATGTTGAAAATCTTTGAAGCTTCCTCCAACGCTCAACTAAAATTCGCTTATGGTCTGCTCTTGCTGTTGTGTTGCCAATTTATCATGCCCTCCCAAGCAATGTTATTATCATTGCAAAGAAGCCAAAAGCCAACAGTACGAGTAGCGAAAAAAAAATAAAACCTATACCCATTTTAAAGCCTGTTTCATAGGGATAGGCTACTAGAACCCTGATTGTGGGTTGTGGTGATATTTCATCCTTCGTTGTTTTCCCCATGTGTATACCCCCTCTATTTCCTATATGCCTGATTGAAAGTTGCTTTTTGCATTTGAATAATACCAATTATGCCTCCTGTGAAAAAAATATACATGAATATTGCATAAAATATTTTGAATCCGTTTGATACAGGCATATTGAATATCTTAAGGAAAGGAAAAAGAAATTTCTCACCCACAAAATAATAGAAAAGTGCAGTAACTATAGCACCAAGCAAAAATGCCCTTTTGTTATCCTCCTGGATGGCTCTTATGTCAAATCCTCCACTAGATTCCTCAATTTTTTCTTTTTTAAAATCCTTTAGAAGTTCTTCTGCTATCTCTTCATCAGCTCCTTTCTTGATTAATTTACTTTTTATCTGGTCTCGACTTAATCCTTCAGTTTGGTACTTATGGATAAGATTCCAAACTTTCCTTAGTTCATCATTATTTTCCGTCATTCATAAGGTTATTAGGGATGTATATTTATAAAGATTTCCTACGCTGAACCTACTCTCAAATAAATAGGAAAAACTACGCTATTCCTACCCATGACTTGGGAAGAAGTTTCATGGGTGCTGAGAGGAAGACTAAGAAGTAAGGTATTGGCAGCCTTAGATAAACCCAAAACAGCTACCATGCTATCAAAAGAATTGCAGACCCACAGGAGCACGATAAGCGAAATACTAATAGAGCTAGCAAGAAGGAAACTTGCAGTCTGTCTTGACCCAAAAGAGCCTTACAATCGATTTTATAAAAAAACAGAGCTGGGAAATAAGATAAATAAAAAGGCCACTGAATTATAAAATGGATTGTAACCTAGATAAAATATTAATAGGCATCACATTAAACATATATCATGAAACTTAATAAAGAAGAATTTTTAGCTTTAGTCGAAAAAGGTATAGAACTTCATCTTAAGGATAAAGCTGGGAAAGCTGATATCGAATTTGTCAGAAAAAAAGCCCCGCAAATCTTTAGTCTCATGGTTGAAATAAATGCCAATCGAAAATTGAAACTTCCCTCTACTGAAAATTCCTCAGAACGTGACCTCCTCCCCGCACTAAAGTGCGGGGCTTCCGGCAAAGGCATGTAACCTCAGTTGATGCACATCTTCTTGATGCCTCACATAATTATCGACCACGTCGATTGTGTTGTATCCGACGCTGTTTGCCAGTCCTCCCGGGCTGAAGAAATGCCCTTTTGGATAGCGAAGCCTGAAATGCTCATTGGAACGGAAAAGTTTGTAGCTCAAATTTCCTTTCAAAAGCTGCAATGCCTTGCTCTGCGACATGCTCGGCAGCGTCTCAACGCTGATGTGGATATGCTCTGGCATGACGCTAAGAACCCTTATGGCCATCTTATGCCTTGCCGCTGTCTCTCTGAGGATTTCTTCCGCAAGAATTTTATACTTCTCCTGCTTGAACATCCTGTAGCGGTACTTTGTGCACCATTCAAGATGGTGCACGTTTACGCCAACCTTATGCGCATGGTGCCTTAACTCAAGTGTTGCCATTTTTGCTCGTCCTCCGACGAGCAAAGCTCACGCTAACTTTGGAAGGTTAGTGCGTGACGCTGCTTACGCTCGTCACGCATTTTTATTTTTTCTTGCAGAAAAAATTAGCCATTCATCTCACGCAGTAAACTGCGGAGATTTCTGGCTAAGTGAGATTAAAAAACTTAAAGAACAAATTAAAGTAGCTAACTTGGACTTTTTTGATAATTTTGATACCGACGTTAGAAATGCTTTTTTCCATATTTCCTATGAATTTCGAGGAAAAAATATCGTTATTCACAAAATTGATAATACAGAAAAAGAAATTTCATTAAAAGATTTATTAATTTTGAATATGCATGCTGACAGAAGTGCATATGTTGTTATGCACATCTGTACATATTTGACAAAACAATAAGGCTTCATTTTCTAAGGATTCAATACTATACTGAAGATATATGTCTTAAACCTTGAGCAATTAGGATAAAATTCCTTTTTCCTTATATTTATGGATGACTTTGTAAGGGTAGTTTGAGGAATAGCCAAGATTCTTACATATCTCATCAACAGACACTCCTTGTTTATATTGTATGATTATGCTTATATCTCTGCTATCCATATCACTGCAAAACGGAAGAAATTCACTGCAAAATTTTATTTCGTTATCTGTTATTTGAGATTGACCATTTATTACACACAGGCCTCCCAAGATAGCCTTTATTTTTTCCATTGCACGAGGTAATGAAGGACTAAGTGATATGCATTGGTATTTGACCGACATATTTATCATTGCTTCATTAAATTCTATGTAATTGTTTACAATAGTACCTTTGAGTGTTATTTTGGAATCAGGTGCTATGGCTTTTTTCTGTTCAATATTTTTTACAAAGGCTAATTGTTGTTCATCGGTGAGAGAATAAAAGAAAGGGACTAGTCTTTCAATGAAAGTGTTATCCAGGAAGTTTTTCTTATTTTGGACATAGCTATTCTTAGTTATATTAGCGATGATATTAATTCGAGCTTTAAAATACAAATCTGATTTATTCCTTTCTCCATATTGGTATATTCCTTCAGATAGGACTTCTGCCATAGCATTCACCAACCTTTCTTTGGTTCTTTGTGTCTTGGAGGAAAGAAGAAGTGTCAAATCGTTGATACTTAACGTTTTATTTTGGCATTTTTTACCACTATCAAACCTGTCTATCAAACTGTGTATAGTAAAATCAGAACCTAAGTCAATTATTGATTTGTTACTGAATATATTTGTTAGCTCTATTGTGGTTCTACTTTTAAATTGGCCACTTGGAGCTATACATAATATCGAGAGAGGGATTACATCTCTATTTTTGATGAACATACTAGCCATCGCTGTTGCTTTAAACAATCCTAGATAGCCCAGGCTATACTTATTCTCAAAATAGTCATATATCTGCTTGGTATTGGTCATTGTTATCACTCTGGTATTTTAGATATGCTTTGCTCATTTCTATTACTGCCAAGGCTCCTCCTGTTCTACTTTCGACAAAGAGAAATGGAATTTTGTATTTGATATTCCAATGAAAAATGGTAGATAAAACAGAATGTGGGTGTATTTTAGACCTATATCTCCTATTTTCGATATCATAAATAGTACACTCAATAATGACCGCAAAATATTCTAGTTTCTGAGCCTTTAATAGTTCTTTTTCAAATCTCTCTCTATCTACGGTAATAGAATGAATAAAATCGTTTAATTCTTTTCTTTCTATTGCAAAACCAGGATACCCCCTAATTGAATAATCACCAACCTTGAGATTTTCCAACTCATGTTTGTATTTCAATTTTTCAAAGTATTCTGAATAAGGCTTCTGCTCTCGACTGTCGACAATTAGAATCATATTGAGTAAGTAAGGAGGATTAAACCTCCTTTACTCTGTACTGAGTATTCATACCCGTTCCAGATTTGAATACTCTGACCGTAACTGTCTTTCTCCCTTCCTTTTCTGCCATTTCAATGAAAGGTCTTAAGGCAGTAATGAATCTCCGAGATGTAGATAACAATTCTTTTCTTGTCTCTCTCCCATTCTCTACAACCACCATTGCCTTAATCCCTGTGGCTTCCTTTCCTTGGAATTCTCGAGTTATTTGACACCAATCTTTAAAAGTAATATCTGTTGGCGTATCGGTCACTTTGAAATATGGTGACTCGAAAATATTCCAATCAATTTTTTGTTCGTCCATTCTTCTCAGTCCTCCTCGCTATGATAAATTCCTCGAACTCTATGTCGGCCAGGAACTCATCCATAAAATCAGTTTCCATCTATACCATCTCCTTGTAGCTATCGCTAATTCTATTGTGTGAATCCAAAAAACAACACTTATTTATACTTCAAATCCTCAGAAGTTCTTGCTCGAAACTTCATTATCTTCTTTTTTATTTTCATTTATCACCTCTTTTGTACTTATTCTAAGAATTTCAGAAAATTGAACAGATGTTTGTTGGTAATCTCCGCTAACCATTAAAGTTTGGTCGAAAATTGAAATTATTCCCTTCAGAGCTTTTTCCCCTGAAGACGTTCTAATAACAACTTTACAAAATTTTCCATCAAATTCTCCGTATGGTTTTGTTTTGTTTTCCATAATTATTTTAAAGGAGTTTCATACCTATTTAATAATTACTTTTAATATATGGAGTCGAAAATAGTCGAATTTAGAAAAATTTAAATATCACTTAATTCTATATCTCAAATAACCATGCAAAACAATGAAACAAAGCTATGCTTAATATGCAATGCACCGATTGAAAGAGTTAAGGGTTCTGGTATTTTGCGAGTGGATAATAGAAAATATTGTAAAATCGAATGTGCCAAGAAAGTGAAATTAAAACAAGATAGTGAAAGAATGAAAAAGCTGCGAATAGCGCAAAAGCTAATTAAACAAATCAAAGAGGCATTATCACACTCTAGGGATGCTAAAGATTTTATAAATCAACTAATGAATAAAATAGAGGTGACTTCTAAAGAGCCATGGTTCAGTGATAAAGATGCTTATGAATCTCAGTTTAGTGACCCTGAAACTGGACATTTTGATAGAATGGAATTTGAAGAGCCAATCAGAGAGATTGTTAGAGACGAATTAATAAAGCATCTAACTCTAATGAAAGAAGAAATATTAAGTAACCATAAAAAATTAAATAAATTAACGGAGGCAAAGTAAAATGGATTCAAAAACACCAAAAACTGAAGAAAAAACAAAAGAAACTAACCTCCTACCGACGGAAAATAAGGTGGTGTCCTGGGTTCAAATCCCAGTCGTCCCATCTATTAATTCTGTTGATAATTATTAAATAGTTCCCACTTATTTATCATATACAAATTCTAATAAAACCCTCGCACCTGCAAAATGTCCTGCCAAATAAAGCATTTGTTGTTCTTTAAAACCTGCTTTTTTGCCAGCTTCCTTAATAGCTTCTTCATTAAATTCCATATAAATAGTTCCACCAATATCTAAGTCTACAACCGGGGCAACTCCTTTCCCTTTACTTGGATTATTTCCTATGACTTTTCCTTTAAGTTTTAACGTAGGCATACTACATCCCTCCATAGATTATTATATATACCCGATTCAGATTGAGATTTATATATTTATTGCATATTTTGCCTCTTTCAAGCGGCTACCAAACCTTTTATACTCACTTAACTACTCAGTTGAGTATTAATCTTACACTAAGTGTGTGTATAAATGAAGCAGCGAGTCAACTTGAGCTTAACTAAGAATTTGTTTAAGTTTGTTAGAAGAAGCCATAAAAACGTTAGTTTCTATGTCGAGAAACTGATTGTGAACGATTTAATCTCAAAGCAAAACTCAGTTCAAACTCAATTTCAATCTAGCAATTTCTCAAATCCCAGTCGTCCCATAAGATATTCTATCAATGGTAAATTGTATTCTTAAATTAAGGTAAAGATCTACCTAAAAACAAAAAATAACTCTGTATCAGTTGGATCAGGAAGTTAAATATCTATTGTTGGAGGATAATGTTTTTCTCTGTATTCAACTAAAGATATGTTTAAAAATTCCCATTCTCCCAATTTAACATCATATTTTATACCACTGAGAATTAAATAGTTAGAGTTGCTAATGTAATCAATTCCATTATTCTTTTCATCCTCGGTTGGCTCACTAGACCATCTTCTGAGCTCAAGATTACTTATGCCACCACAAACCCAACCATATTGACTATTTGGGTCATTGCACCCATTTTCACTGCTTCTTGGAATTCCGTCTGGATGCCAAAAACCAATCTTTTCTTCATTAGCCCCATGAACAATAAATGCGTATGCCAAAAATCCGCCCCCTGTATTGCTTATTATAGTGAAATTCTTAACTATAACAGCACTACTTATACCATATCTTCCAAAATTTATCTGTTTCGGCAATGCATTGTCTGGAGTAATTATCCAGCTGTAAATTATTTTGAAATGAGATATTTTAGGTGAATAAAGTTGGTAGTTCGTTGTTATGGATATTTTATCAAGGTTACTTTCAATTTTATCTGTGGGATTTGTTGCACAAGCAGTCAAATAAAGCATAAGAATGAGTAATATCAAAATAATGCATTTTTTAACTGGCATAAGCACCACTAAATAGATTATAGAAATTACAATATAAATAGTTTTCCACTCTCAAATCCATTCATTTGATTCCTCATAAATCCACAACATTTTTATATGTAATGTCCTATTAATGGGACAAGTGGACACAAAATGGGACAAGATAAGGTAAAAGAATTGTTTTTTGAGAATCCTTCAAAACAGTTTTACCTAAGGCAGATTGCAAAGCTGACAAAGGTTCCAAAATCAACAGTTGCAAGAATATTGAATCAATTGCTAAGTGATAGCATAATTGTACGAGAAAAATCAGAGCCATTTGACAAATACAGGGCAAACACTGAAGATTCACTGTACAAATTCCATAAGAAGCAATTCATGCTCGAAAAGATATACCAGTCTGGATTGATTGATTACATAGTTGAACATGCTCACCCAAAAACAGTTATACTCTTCGGGAGTTGTGCCAAAGGGGAATATGATGAAAAAAGTGATATAGATATTTTTATTGAATCTTCTGAAACAGGTATGAATTTTGACAAATTTAAGTTGAAGCACGCTATCAATCCTTACTTTGCAAAAAATATTATGGAAATATCGAAAGAATTAAGGCAAAACATTATTAATGGAAGCATACTGCACGGAATGTTAAAAATATGGCAGAAATAATGGATTTTGAGAAATGTAAAAGAGAGCATTTCAAAAAGGTTGAGCCTGATTTTGATAAAATAAAGTCCATCATAAAAGTAGCAGAAATCAGACTGAAAGCAATCATGCAAATACAAAAGGATGATGAAACTACATCCATTATTGTTGAAGGATATTATGAGATAATCAAAGAATTGTTGGTGGCCTTGCTTTTGAAAAATAGTTTGAAGTCAGACAATCATGAGTGCCTTATCTCTTATTTCAAGCATAATCACAAGAATTATGAGTATGAATGCATGATTATTCACCAGCTGAAAAACATAAGGAACAGGATAAATTATGAGGGTATTTTAGTCAAGATGCCTTATCTTACGGCAAATGAACCAGAATTTAATCACATAATCAATGTTTTGAAGGACTTAATTAAAGTATATTAAGCAATGTAATAGAAATCCCAGTCGTCCCATAAACTTTTCTTATTGATTTTATAGACTCATACCATTGATGTCCAATTTATTCATCTAATGAATTGTTCCAAGTCAATATTACCCCAAGTGTTATTACATCCCACGAATCCATTATAACTAGATTGTGGAAAGTGTTGTTCAACAAATTGTTTAAGCTTTGGAGACATTATATCAACTGAACTTGCATATTCATCGTTTGGTCCAAATGAATTTATTTGAATCTCTTTACGTGCAATATCATAAGAAATTGTGTGCATTCGATACGGCAGCCCAACTTTAGCTCTAATACTAATTGAACCTAAGTGCACATCAGACTTAATACAGTCTTCAGCTCCGTGATACAGACTAAAGCCTTTAATGCTACTTAATCTAGGAGCATTCGAAAAATGCTCTATTAATTTATCTTCTAGAATCTTAATGACCTCCCTTACTCTTGGTACTTTTTGCCAGACACTATCAGCTCTAACCCTGACATAAACCCCAGTATTGGATTCTGGTTCGTGATTCACAACAATAAATTGAGCAATATTTTTAGCAGTTATCTTTTCCATTTAAACCACTCCATATTAATCAGTTTCAACTTAACAGAAATAAACATTATTATATTTAAGTTATGGCTCTCCTTTTTAGGAGGAACAAAACAAAAGACTTTAAATACTACAATAAATTGATGAGCATATGGACACGGTGGATTTGGAAAAAATTGGATTAACAAAAAACCAATCTACAATATATCTTTCACTTGTGAAAATAGGCATGAGCACTGCCCATCATATAATGAAGGATACTGGTTTGCATAGCTCTCGAATCTATGAAGGATTGGAAAAGCTCCAACAGTTAGGATTAGTGAGTTTTGTTGTTAAAGATTACAAGAGATATTTTCAAGCAGCTGGTCCAGAAAAATTATTACAATACTTGGATGAAAAAAAGCAAATAGTGATGCGATTATTGCCTGAATTAAAAAAACTTGAGTCTACTAAAAAAGAGGATTTTAATGCATTTATATATAAGGGTAAAGACGGATTGAAGACCATACATAGTCAAATGTTGAAAGAAGGAAAAGATGTTTATTTAATTGGAGCCAAAGGAATCATATTTTCGCAACTTCCTTATTTTATGCCAAATTTTGAAAAAGAGAGAATAAAGAAAAAAATAAAATTTCATTTAATATATGATAATATGAAAGTAAAAAAATACGAAGAACAAGTAATCAAAAGAAAATATTTCTCTGGGAAGTCCTTTCCTTTAGGATTCGTATCGAATACTGTAGTAAACATATTTGGCAATAAGATAGCTATTGTTTTATGGAAACAAGGATATCCAATAGGTTTTATGATAGAAAATAGAGATGTGGCTGATTCTTTTAGAAAGTGGTTCGACTTTATTTATGCAAAAATATGAACTGACTAAACAGCGAAATTGTTTATCCTCCATAAATTTATCAGGGAAACATTTAAATATCAAGCTATCTAAGAGATTAGTATGTCAGGAACAGCAGCTGTAAATGAAATATCAGAACTCAAAGAAATTGTCCTTGGAATGAAGCACGACTTAGATTTCATCAAAGACCACTTTGAAGACAGATATTTATCAGAAAAAGACAAAAAAGCGCTTGATGAAACGCTCAAAGCTGAAAAATCTGGAAAGCTAAAATCAATGAAAGATGTCTTTGACTAAAATGGCTTTTTCTATCAGTTTCGGACCGCAAGCAGACAAATTTATTGCAAAACTTGATAATCAAACAAAAGAAAGAATTAGAGATAAAATAGAGAAGCTTCAGGAAGACCCATTTCCAACTGAAGTTGAAAGAGTGGAAAGCTATAAGAAAGAGAAAGTCTTCAGGGTTAGAGTGGGAGATTATCGCATTCTTTACGTTGTAAGGTTTGAGACAAAAATGATTCTTATTGCCAGAATTGATAAGAGAGAAAGGGCTTATAATAAGAATTAGTTTGCCTTTTCATAGAGGCTACCAATTCTTTTATATTACTTCATCATAATCGTGCGTAGATTTAACTCAAGATTTATGCGCATGACTATGAAACAACGAATTAACTTAAGCTTAGAAAAAGAACTGTGTAAGCTGCTCAAAAGGAAGCAAATAAACATCAGTAAATACGTCGATAAACTAATAACAAATGACTTACTTAGTAGAGCTTCAGTTGGACTTCAGTTGAGTCTAAGTTAAGTTCTTTTTCAAATCCCAGTCGC
Source organism: Candidatus Woesearchaeota archaeon (assembly GCA_018303405.1). Classification (NCBI taxonomy): domain Archaea; kingdom Nanobdellati; phylum Candidatus Woesearchaeota; species Candidatus Woesearchaeota archaeon. Next base: position 53,771 of record JAGVYD010000016.1, read on the forward strand.
CCCATAAGTTTTTTTCTGCCTACTTGAGTTAATAAACCAAAACATTTAAATATTAGTAAGATTAATCTTACTTAGGTGATAATAATGGACATAGCAATAACCAGAATGAGCTCAAAGGGGCAGATAGTCATACCTTCTGAAATGAGGGGGGATTTGAAAGAGGGAGATAAAATAGCAGTAATACAGGAAGGAGACAACATAATCCTCAAGAAAGCCAATAAACTGGCTAAGAATTTTGATGAGGATCTCGAATTTGCACGAAGGACTGAAAAAGCCTGGAAAAAATATGAAAAGGGTGAGTTTGTCAAAATGAGTTTTGATGATTTCCTAAGCAAAGCAAAAAAATGGTGAATGTCAAATTTCATCCTCAATTTAAGAAGCTGTTTGAAAATATCAAAGATAAAAATTTGAAACTTAAAATAATAAAACATTTCATTAAGATCAAGGAAAATCCTGAAATCGGAAAGCCGATGAGATACTCAAGAAAAGGAACCAGGGAAGTTTATATTGCACCCTTTAGGTTGTCTTACGCTTATGTTAAATCAGAAGACACAATCTTATTACTGGATTTATACCATAAGGATGAGCAATAAAATCAAATCCCAGTCGTCCATCTCACATTTTTTCTCAGAACGCATTGCCGATTGGCGCAATCTTCGCTGCTATTATGTTGAATATTAGCATCACAATCAAGGCAATGGCAGAATAAAGTATGCCGGCCCGCATCATGTTCGAGCCAACTGTGTATTGCTCGTTCAGTTTGTCAGAGCCGTTCTCAATCCCATTCACCATGAAAGAGAGTATATAGATGATTTGCACAACGTATACGCCAACTATGATCTGGAAGTAATAGACAGGTATCCCGTTTCCGAAAAACCCTGAAAGCGATTGCACCCCCTGCTCCCCTGCCACTCCTGCGCTGGAGCTTATGCTTTCCATCTTGTCGCCCAGGCTGCCGAGGATGGAAGTGACCATCGAGGTTATCCCGATGACAATACCTGCAATCACCGGGGAAAGGAATGAAATTTGCGTTTTCATCGAGCTGATTGTCTCGGACATCAGGTCCGTCAGCCTTTCATTGACCCTGTGGATTTCCTTGATATATTCAGAGACATTGATGATTGCCTTGGCGGCTATCTTCGGGCCTTTCTTGGAGGCTTCAGTCAGGACTTTCATGCTGCTGTTGATGACCTTTGACGGGAATTGCTGGATTGCGCCGACCCTTTCATCGAAAATGGCCTGCTCAACTGACATGCCAAGCTTCCTTATGTTATTGGAAACAAGCTTGAAGAAATCCCCTGACCTTGTGCCCTGCATTGTGTCCGCAACCTTGTCAAATGCAATTTCAGATGGAAGGCCGTCCGCCAGCCTGTTGCCCAGCTGGAACAGGGCAGATGCAAACTCTTCCTCCAGCTGCTTGGTTCGTTTTCTTATCTCATAGACATTCTTTGAAGTGCTCTTGTAGTATATCCCTATGCCGACTGCCAGGCCGAGCGTGACAAAAATGCTCAGGAAGCCCGCTATAAGCCCGTAAGGGCCGATGAACTTTTCTGGATTGTTTGTATCCTCCTTATAGTTCATGAGCTTGAACACCCCTGATTCCCCAATCTCAAGCTCAAATTCAGGGTTTAGCATGTGCAGTATCACGGGGGACAGGCCAATGAACATCAGCAGGCCGCCAATCAGGCACGCGACCAGCAAAGGCGGGATGAAAATTTTTGTAAAGCCGAGGTCAATTACAATATTCTTGTATTTCTTCAGCTCAGGCCTTCCTTCCGAAATGTCAGAATCGCCGTACCCGGTTGGCCTGCTTGAGAGAATCTGCTTGCCGAGATAATAGACACCGGCGGGCATCAGTATGTCATAAATCGCCATGATGTGGTACCACTTCACCTCTTCCATAAATGAAACAATCAGCGGAAGGATGACCAATCCCAAAATGGGCAATACAATGCCAAGCATGTGCAGCATGGTAATTGGCGACTTCAGGTTCTGCGCATAATGCAGCATCTTCTCATAGGTTTCATCCAGCATCACTTCCAGCGCCTTTTCAAGAAGCGAAAGCCTCCTGTCTTCACTGCCTTCGTAAAGTGATGATTCTATCAGGTGGAATGACTCAATGTATTCAATGTTCCATTTTCTCCATGACTCAAGATAGGCATCCAGCGATTCCTTGACCGAGGAATATTTCTCAGTTTCGGCGTCCCAAAGCACTTTCTTGAAGTCCAGTGCCAATGGCCCTGTCAAATGCTCAGCGGCAAATTGAAGTGCATTCTCCAGGTTGCTGGTGTGCCTCATGTGCATTACAACATAAAACACTGAGATGACCATCTGGTTGCTTGCGGCCAGCCGCCAGTTGTTGGCAAAATATGTGGGCAGCTTTCCAAAAACAAAAATCAGGGAAATCCCGGCCACGATGAAAAAAAGCAGGAAAAAGGATGAGTTCAGCATGACGAGGCTGAAGGCGCTGCCGAGGATAATGAAAAGTATCGGGACAATGAGGGCAAAGCTTGCTGCTCCTTCGGGCGTGATGTTGAGATGCGTTATCTCAATCGCATCCCTGAGCTCTTCCTCGCGTTTCTTGTCAGGCCTGATCCTGATTATGCTTTCCGTCCAATTGCACAGTTTCTCGTAGATGCCAAGGTGCTTTGGCATGATCTCCAGCTTGAAGTCATTGTATTCCTTGCTGGTCACCGGAGTTGCAACTACGGTCCCCTTGTCTCCCAGCTCAGTTTTCAGCTTCTCCTTGTATTTGTGCAGGATGGAGTCAATCTTGGCCCCGTCCGGCCCTGCCTCAGCCAGAAATCCTCACCTCTTTTCCGCGCTTCATGCAAATTGCTCTTCTTCTGAATCCGCAAATGATTTTTTCCTGATCTCCCGCTTGAGCCAGTTTTCCCATTCAGAGTAAATCCTTTGCGGGTCCAGGCCGCCTGTGTTCTGCTTTATTCTTTCTGAAATCCTGTGGAACATGTCGTTGCTTTTGACAACAAATGGCGCTTCAAGCATGTCAGCATTGCCAATCTCCTCTGCCGTTGAAACAAGCTTTTCTTTTACCTTGCCCCTTAATACAATGTTGTCCCACACGGCATCCCAGTTGCCGGCAAAATCCTTGATATTGGCAGCAATTGATTTCAAGGTGTCAGAATCGCCATTCAGGAGGTCCGAAGTCGGAAGCAGCTGGTCTGTTGTCACATCATATTTCATGAGGTCTACAAACGCCCCCTCTGTCAATGGGTCATTCTCCCATTTCTTCCTGACCTCAGTTATTTGCAATACCCTTCTCATCCTGTGTATTCCATCAGGGCTCTTGATTGGATTGACAATGACAATGATGTCTGTGGCCTTGAAGGAAGTTTTGGGGACGCCGATATCATTGACAACCCTGTCGTAAATGCCATAGGGGCTGTCGCCATGGATTGTGCCTGCAACTACATTTGCAGCAGCGCCAACCCGCATTGCCTCATAGAGTGCCTTTGCTTCCTTGCTTCTGACTTCGCCTACAATAAGCGCGGAATCCCCAAGCCTGAGAGTTGCCCTGATTCCATCTTCAGCGCTGACCTCGCTCCCTTCCTTTGCAAGAGCGCTGGCGACCTTCATTGCCTGGATATTGTAGCCAAGGCTCCGGAGAGAGTTTGTGGGCAATTCCAGCGTATCCTCAATTGTGATTATCCTGTAGCGCCTCATTATCTCAACCATAAGGCTTGACAGCAGGCTGCTTTTGCCGCTGCTTCTTGTTCCTGCAATAAGCAATGCGCGCGAGCCGTCAATTAGGAAGCTAAGAAGGCCGGCAGCAAGCGGGTCCAGCATTTTTGCCTTGATAAACAATGGAAGGGTCCATGGCTTGTCCCTGTGCCTCCTGAATGAAAAGGCAAGGCCCGATGGATCCAGGGGTGCTGTGATCACAGCTACCCTCGCGGATGCGTATGGCAGCTCAAGCTCTGTGTCAAGTATAGGGTCGGCCTCATCCAATGGCCTCCCCGAAATCAGCCTGAGCTTTGAAGCCCATGATTCTGCCTCGGCTGCAATCGGGATAATATTTGTGGAGCAGTCATCATAATCCTGGTGGACAATGAACATAGGGGTTTTTCCCATTGGGCTGTTGATAGAAATATCCTGTATCTTTTCATCCTGCAGCAGGACTTCAATCAATCCAAATCCTATTGTGTACCTGACAAGAATTTCAGTAAGCTGGTCAAGCTCCTTGTTTCTCAGCCGTATTTTCCTGTAATCAGCCAATTCTTCAAGCAGGTCCCTGCCGATGTTGTAGAAAACCTGCCTCACGCTTCTCGGGTCGGTGAATTCACTCTTTGTTGGCTTGTGCTCTGCAAGGATCTTTCTTGCCATGTCAAGGAGCTCGTACTTGTCTTCATCAAGCCTGAATTCCGGCGGGATTATGTGGTACAGGTATTGGACACTGCCTGGCACTGAGAAGATTGTGACTTCTGTATCCGCGACATTGTAATTGTCCAGCTCTTCGCCATCGGTCGGGTAAGTGGCCATCAGCTTTGTGTACATGAAATCAGGCTTTATTGACGGGATGAAGAATCTGCGATACACAGTCCTGTCCCCTTTTTTGAATCCCGCAAGGTATGGCATTGCAAGGGCAATAATCCTGGTTTTTTCGAGCTCCCGCACAAGGTAGGCGAGCATCTGGAAATATCTCTGCCCTGCCCTTTGCTCGCCGGGCGGAAGCCTGTCCATCGTTATTTGCTCTTCCCTGAGAATGCGCTTGAGTTCAACATAAGTTCCAAAAGGGTCGCTTTTGAAGCTGCTGTTCATCATTGTCTGGATTTTTGAGTATTTTTCCGCATATTGCGCAGCAAACCCCTGGCCTGCAAGGCTCTGGTACATCATCATGCCGCGATGCACAACCCGGGCGTAATATTCTGCCAGCTCTGCCAGGAACCTTGTCTGCGCGAAGTCGTATTCATAGTCCCTGCGCTGGGTGTAGATTATCTTTGACGCCTGTTTTACCTCAAGAAGTATGTCAAATGTCTTGGACATGGTCACGGGGTCGTCCTCAAGTGATGGCAGCCGCGGATAGTCCTCGCAGTCAATCCTCAGGGTCCTGCCTTCCCCATCACGCACGACTTCATAGTCCCACTGCGTGCTCTGCTGAATTTTCTCCATTTACCTCTTTTCCTCTTTTTTTTCCTGCTTCCGCAGCAGGTCAATTGCAATCTCAATAAGGTGAGAACGGTTCCTGTATTTGTTCCTGGCCGAGATTTCCCTGTCAACCCAGCTGATAAGGTCTTCCTCAATAGTTGCGCTGATCGGCTTTTTCATTAATCCACGCCTTGCAGTTCCTGCGTATATATGATAAAATGTATATTATATTATAAAATAAATATCATAGCTCGATATATGATAAAATAATATATTCATTATATAAAGTTTTTGATGGTTCGGCCAGGCCGAAACTTATACTACTTGGGTATACTCACGTAAAATTTATTATAGGGTAAGCCCAATTACAGCATATGGCAGACAATATCCCCCCTTCATTGCAAAGCATGCAGGCAGCGCCTGTTGCCATGCCGCAATCCCAGGCTCCTGAATCAGGCGGCCTTTTCAAGCACGGGGGCACAGTTGACCTCGGCCCGGTTTATGGTGAAATGAACAATATCAGCGTCAGGCTGAGGATTGCTGAGGAAAGGTACACTAACCTCAGGAAAAAAACCCAGCTTATCGAGCAGAATATGCTGGCTGGCCACCGGAATGCCAACCTGGAAATCAAGACTACAAACGCAGACCTGAACGAGATTAAGAGGGAATTGGCCGACATTAAAAGCAAGCTCAACCTGATGGCGGGGGAATTCCGGACATTTGCCAAAAGGGATGATGTTAAGGTGGTTGAGAGGTATGTGAACCTGTGGAGCCCGCTCAACTTTGTTACGGCTGCCGAGGTTGAAAAGATTGTCAGGAGATTGCTGGACAAGGACCTTTCAGCTGAAAATGCAGATGATGCAAAAAAGAGATAGTTAAATTTAGGAGATTAGTTCTTGCGACAATCAGCTGCTGGCAAGCAGGGCCTGTATCACTTTTTTTGCCGCGTTTTTTGTGCGGGGGTATGCAGCAACCCTCAGCGTGATATGGTAGCAGTTGCCCTCGTCTGTCACCTGAAGGCTGTTTTCCTTGATTAGGGATTCCTTGTCAAGCCGCAAAAAAAAGTTCATGCCTTCATCAATCCTGGATTCAAGCTGGCCGTGTATCATTTCCTTCTGCCGTGCCGTGAATCTTGCAAAAAGCTTCCTGATGAATGAATTGATGTGCCTGTCCTTGGCCAGCACAACTTTGAATATTGTGATTTTTTTCCTGTTGAAGCCCTCGGCGGCCTGTTCTTCCAGCCCGATTTTCTCAGTTTCAATGTCAAAAGGCAGCAGCCTCGCCAGCCCTTTCTTCACTTCAGAAATGTCATCATCTTCCTTCAGAAAAACGCGGATTTCCACCCTCGTGCCCACTTTCATTTCTCAGATTTTCAAATGATTAAGTTTATATAACTTCTCAATTTTTGGGATGGCATGAAGCATACATGGCAGGCGACCCTGCTTCTCATGGCCCTATTCCTGGCAACAGAGGCTGTAGGATTGGTGATACTTCTGAGTTATGTTGATGTTGACAGGACAGCTGAGACAGGCATAACGGCATTTGAAAGCCTTCCTTTTGACATGGAACGGCCTGACATAGACGAGTCGCTTTCCTACCTGTACATAGCTGCTGCGATAATAATCGGGACGATTATTTTGCTGGTGCTCATAAAATTCAGGAGGGTTGGGCTCTGGAAATTCTGGTTTTTGATTGCAATTGCCTTTACCCTGACCTTTGCCATTGGCGCATTTGTTGATGAGATGATTGCTGTTGTCATTGCCATTTTCCTGGCGCTTTGGAAAATTTACAGGCCAAACATCTATGTGCATAACCTGACGGAAATTTTGATTTATGGGGGCCTGGCAGCAATCTTTGTCCCGATAATCAACATGTTTTCAGCGTTCATGCTCCTGATTTTGATATCAATTTATGATATATATGCGGTTTGGAGGTCAGAGCATATGATTGAGATGGCTAAATTCCAGACTCAAAACAGATTGTTTGCAGGCCTTTTCATCCCCTATGGCAAAAAGTTTCCACAGGATGAAAAAAAGCCGGAACAGGAAGAAAAAATTGATGAGAAGGAAGTTGGGAAATATTCCATTGAGAAAAGGCGCACGGCAATCCTCGGGGGAGGAGACCTCGGCTTCCCGCTTATATTTGCAGGGGTGGTAATGAAAACCCTGATAAATGGCCAGGTGCCTGTGCTGGATGCGTTTACGCAGTCATTTATCATAATACTTTTTGCCGGCATTGGTCTGTTTCTACTGCTATACAAGTCAGAGAAAGGCAAATTTTACCCGGCAATGCCCTTCATTAGCCTTGGCTGTTTTCTGGGCTATGCCCTTGTGTATTTTCTGTGAAACCCCTTCCGGCAGTTTACCAAAGCCTTTTAAATCCATATTCCCTGCTGTTTCCTGCGAGCTAGACCGGGAGGACAGCCGTCTCTTGTAACCATAAACCGGCTTCATGATGGGGTCGAAGCCTTGGGAAAGGTAAAGGCTGTCGTGGCAGTCTTGGCAAGTACTATGAGACTTTGTCCCACAGGATTTTTGCTCGCGGGAAACGTGTCAGGCCAGGAATGGAGCAGCACTAACTGCATGCAGGAATGCTTGAGGGGTAGCGGAGTTGAGGAGGTGTCAGGGTTAACTGGCGCGGTGGTTATTTATCGATTCCTCGGCGCGCTCGCGCTTATATTTTGTATATGCTGATACTGCATATATTCTAAAAGAGGCTGAAGGCCATTTATAGCGGTGACAACATGGATTCATTAGTGAGTTTGACAGCCAAAGCATTGAAAGAAAAGCAGGAACAGGGAAGGCATTACAGCGCACTGTCCAGTGAAGAGAGGAAAGTCCTGGGCTGGCCGGTGGGAGTAAGGCCAATCCGGCAATCTGGCAGCAATGGCCAGGCACATTCCTTTGAACAGATTGTCGAGGGGGGGAAAGTTCTTTTCCTGTATCGCAATATCTTTGGCTTTGATTTTTCAACCTCTAGCCCAATAACTGTTTCCGATTCTGATTGGTTGGAAAAAGGGGATTCTTCAATGTATAGGGGGTGGGCATTGGTTGGCAATACGTTTGTAAGGCCCTTGACGATGAAAACACCGGTAGAGTACATTGATACCGTGATTGACAGCCTTGAAGAATTAAAGGAGAATGGATTAATCCATCCATCCAATGAGATAATTGTCACCCCATACCGGCATGACCCTGACTATTACACTGTTTGGAACACCTCGGATTATGTCACGCCTGTGGCATCCTTGGGAAATGTTCTGTACAAGCTAAGCTATGGAAAGCAGCAGAATAATGGCAGGGCAGAATTAGAGAGGTATAAGGAAGAATTTTCCAAAATTCTCGGCTATGTCATGGATTTTATGATAAAGGCTGACAGGCGCTTCCCTGATGTCCATGGGGAAAATGTAGGGCACAGTGATAATAAAATATATTTCCTGGACCAGCACGGCTTTTATCGGCCTGGCAAAAGGGATGAAGTCCCGATGGGCAAAAAAATCACTGATTGTATTTTTGATGTCATGACCATGAGCAGGGAAGCATATATGGATAGGGAGAAGATTGCCCCAGGAAGCAGTGATGAGATGGTTTTGCGACACATAGCAAAATCCATCATCCGCAATCTGGGCCGTGAAAAGGCTCGGGGCTTCAGGGTCCAGAGGGTTGGCCTCCATACGGGCAGCGTGATCCCAAAGGTGGAAAACCATATAAAAAAATTGTTAAAGTGATTGCCTCACGTTACCTCACAACATGAAGGAAATTATGCGAGAGCTTAATCCTTATTGTCTTGCCATAGCCAAACTTGTATTCCCTTGGCACAGAATCAATGACAACAATTCCCTTTCTCATGTCAGAGGTGACTTCAAGGGTTTTCCCCGACGCTAGCACCTTGTTGGTTATTTTTTGCTTGTTTAGCGTCCTGAAATACGGCTCGCGGGAATGGATTTGGTATTCATACTTGTTTATCTGCATTGCCCTGCCGCCGGCTGACTTTATCCAGGCATGGCTGCCCTGGGGGGTCGAGACAAGAAGGCCTGATGACCTCTGGAATTCGGAGTAATTGCCGATTTTAAGCTCATAGTATGACATCCTGTAAGGCTTAATGTCGCCGATGAACACTTCATTTAGGGCCAACGGAAGCTTTTGTGCCCCAAGATAACTCTCAAGCCTTGGCATGCTGAGGCTCCTGAATTTTCCGCTGGCGACTGAAGCCAGCTTTTTCTTGAAATCCTTTTTAGTGCAGCACATGAAGAAGCCTTCCTTGTGCCTGGGATTTGAATTTACCCCCAGCAATAGCTGATGGCCTGTTACATGCTGCGCAGTGCGCAAAAATGTGCCATCCCCTCCCACAACCACAGCCAGGTCAGCCCCTGAAAAAATCTTTTTCGAAAGTTTTTTTCTCAGGATGTAGATTGCATTGTAGTTGCCCAGGCATTTCCTGACCTGCGCCATGGTCTGCCCGTGCTCATGCGAAGGGTCTTTCATGTAAACAACAACGACCTTCCTGATTTGCATTCTCCTGTATTTCTCTTTTTTTGCCATGATTAGCTGTGCCTCATGCCATTATGAGGGGGACATTTTATTATATTTTAGCAAAATCTACTTCACAAGAATTGCCGGCTTGCCGGGCATTGCCTGCCTGGCCTTGCTGTCCTTTGAGTCCTTTTCATGCTCAACAATAAAATCGCACTTGAATTCCCTTTTCAGCATTGCTGCTGCCTCATTAAGGGCTGCCTTTTCTTCATTCGGGGCCAGGACCACAGATGGCAGCCGCGAAGGGTCGGCAACAAGCCTTGGAACCAGTTTTGTGATGTCCTGTGCATGTTTCTTCAGGCCAGTGGACATGATGTACTTCATTATATCACCCACATTTCGGGTTTCATTTAATTTTTCCTTGAGTGCCTTTACAAACTCAGCCTTCCATGATTCTGCCACAATTAAGGTAATGGATTTGGGGGCACCTATTTGTGTGAGCTTCAAAACTGAGAGGATATCCAGCCTTACGGTGTCGACAAGCTCATAAGCCCGCTCAACCTTGAGGTCAATATGCTCCTCCTGCATTGCCGGCCACTGGGAAGTGGAAATGAAATTCTTGTGGCCGATTGTTCTCCATAGCTCCTCGCATGCATGCGGGGCAAAGGGCGCCATCATAAGCACAGTCTTGTTCACGCAGTCTGAAAGTATTGCGCTGTTTGCCTCATTTTCAGTTGAATACTTATGGAGCAGGTTCACAAATTCCATTATGGAGACAATAGCCTGGCTGAACCTGAATTCAAAAATGTCAAGCGACACTTTTTCGATTGTGCTGTTGAACTTGCTGAGTACGTACCTGTCCATATTGTTCATTTCATTTTTCTTCAGGGCAGGATGCATCTCTATCCTGTTATCCTCAACCAATCTCACCAATTTGAGCAAAAACCTGTGAATTCCCTGTATTCCTGAATCGCTCCATTCCAGCTCCTTCTCAGGCAAGGCTGCAAAAAGGATAAACATGCGCAGTGTGTCTGTTCCGAATTTCTTTGTGATTTCCCTCGGGTCAACAACATTGCCCTTGCTCTTGCTCATGACCTGGCCGTGCAGGGTAACCATGCCCTGTGTCATAAGCCTGGCAAACGGCTCGTCAAAATCCAGGAGCCCAAGGTCTCTCAGGGCTTTTGTAAAGAACCTCGCATACAGCAGGTGCAGGATTGCGTGCTCAATGCCGCCTATGTATTGGTCAACTGGCATCCAGTATTTTGCTGTTTCGCCGGAAAATGGAAGCTTGCCATTTTTTGGGTCGCAATATCTCAGGAAGTACCATGAGGAATCAACAAATGTGTCCATGGTGTCTGTTTCTCGCCTTGCGTCCTGGCCGCATTTTGGGCATTTGGCCTTGAGAAATGCCTCGCTTTTGTCAAGCGGGTTTCCTTCGCCGGTGAATTGCACATCAGTCGGCAGCAAGACTGGAAGGTCTTTTTCATCCACGCCAACCACACCGCATTTGCTGCAATAAACAACCGGGATTGGAGTTCCCCAGTACCTTTGCCTTGAAATCAGCCAGTCCCTTAGCCTGAACTGCGTTGTTTTCTTTCCAAGGCTGTGCTTTTCTGCAAATGTGATTATCTTGTCAATTGCATCAGTGCTTTTGATTCCATTGAAATCGCCGGAATTGGCCAGGGCCCCTTCACCAATATAAGCGCCCTTTATTCCGGCTTTCAGTTTCTCGTCTGTTGGCTCGATGACATGCCTGACCTTAAGCTTGTATTTCATTGCAAAGGCAAAATCCCTGACATCGTGGCCAGGCACTGCCATTATCGCTCCTGTGCCGTATTCCATGAGCACAAAATTTCCAATGTAAATCGGGATATCTTCCTTGGTGAAAGGGTTGATTGCGTGCCTGCCTGTAAAGCACCCTTCCTTTTCCTTGTCATCAGCGCGCCTGGAATATTTCTCCTGGAGGATTACCTTGTTTACGAATTGCTGGACAGCCTTTTCGTGCTCTGTCCCCTTTGCAAGCTCAAGGGCAAGGGGATGCTCAGGCGCCAGGACCATGAACGTGGCACCATAAATTGTATCAGGCCGTGTTGTGAAAACCTCTATGCTGCTTTTGAATTCCCTCACTGGAAAATTGAGCATCATGCCATGGCTTTTTCCGATCCAATTGGTCTGCATGGTCTTGACCCTTTCAGGCCAGTGCTCGAGCTTGTCAAGGTCCTTAAGAAGCTCTTCGGCATATTTTGTAATCCTGAAAAACCATTGCTCAAGATCCTTGATTTGTACCTGGCTTTTGCAGCGCCAGCACCTGCCATCTTCCACCTGCTCATTGGCAAGCACGGTCTGGCAGCTCGGGCACCAATTGACTTCTGACTTGCTTCTGTAGGCCAATCCCTTCTCATAGAATTTCAGGAAAATCCACTGGTTCCATTTGTAATAATCAGGGTCGCATGTGGCAATTTCCCTGTCCCAGTCATAGGACAATCCAAGCTCATGCTGCTGTTCCTTCATTATTGAGATATTGCTGAAAGTCCAGCCCTTTGGATTGACCTTGTTTTTAATTGCAGCATTTTCTGCCGGAAGGCCAAAGGCATCATAGCCCATTGGATAAAGGACATTGTAGCCCTGCATCCTCATGAACCTTGCATAGCTGTCGCCAATAATGTAATTCCTGGCATGGCCCATATGCAGGCCTGAGCCTGATGGATAAGGGAACATTTCAAGGCAGTAGAATTTTTTTTTCTTTGAATCAGCATCTGCTTTGAATATGCCTTCCTCTTGCCACTTCTGCTGCCATTTCCTATCTATCTGTGCAAAGTCCATGGCTAAAAAAGATTGCCGGAATGTATTTAAAGGTTGTGGAGAAAAAGGGATTGTCTGTTATCCCGAAACTGGTTTACATCACGAAACTGCTTTACATAATTCGTCCCAAACTTCTTTTGGCGTTTTGTAATTCAAGCTCATATGGGGCCTT